>JALZVN010000001.1 GCA_023299965.1 Saprospiraceae bacterium
ATACTACAAATGGTATAACAGCATTTTTTGTCTATGTATACCTTGAGCAAAATGAGCCTCCAACAAATAAGTCCCTGGAACCATATTTATCAACTCAAAATCAATCTGATTACTAACATTTAGATTATCTAATTGCTTTACAACTTGACCGTGGATATTATAAATAATGACCTTTCTCAAGTCCAATGATCGATCAAATGAAAACTGGAAGTATCCTTGATTCGGATTTGGAAAAAGATTTACATCGTTCTCATTTATTGTCAATTCCGCTACATCAGAAATAATCAATACTTCTGTTTCAGTACATCCATTTTCATCTGTTATGGTCACCTCATATTCGAAATCAAGAAGCGGCTCCAATATTACAGCAGTAGTATCTCCACTGTTCCACAAGTATCTATAGTCCGGTGTCCCTCCAGAAGCAGACGCCTCTAATTCTCCAGTTGCCAAAAGCTCAATATTTACCACAAGCATGCTCGGTTCCATAATTTCTACTTCAAAGGACTCTGAGCAGCCATTGGCATCTGTGATCGTAAACGGATAAAGTTTCGCCTCCAGATTATTAGCAGGAAGCTCTAACAAAGTACCAGATACCGTTAAAGGAGGTGTTCCCGCCAATACATTAACTTCGATGAACCCATCATTTCCACCAAAGCAAGAAACATCAAAAGACATTATCTCAACACTCAATTGCTCAACTTCTGTAACTTCAACTGAAGCTATATCACTGCAACCAGTAATCAAATCCGTTATCATCAGAGAGTAGAGCCCAGCATTACTAACCGTAGCCATATTCGTATCAGAACCAACAATTGGAAATCCATCTACAGAAGCCCATTGATAATCAACTTCATTGTTGAGTGCAGAATTTGAAGCATCTAATACAACCATAGCATTGTCGTCGCATCCTAATTCACCAGACACATTGATTACGGCTTGAAATTCGGAAAAGTCAAAAGGTATCGTCACAAAAGCTTCCGAGAAACAAACACTAGTAAAATCTAATAAAAATCCATAAATAATATTTACCTCTCCAGCACTTGCATCCGGATAGTGTTGATCGATTAGCTCCTTGGTAATAGTTATTTGGTTTAATCTCCCGTCTACATTCACAATATGGACATCTAATTGTATTCGTTCCCCATTTGCGTTTTCAATT
The DNA here is from genome assembly GCA_023299965.1 of Saprospiraceae bacterium. GTDB lineage: Bacteria > Bacteroidota > Bacteroidia > Chitinophagales > Saprospiraceae > JALZVN01. The sequence continues at coordinate 1,160 of JALZVN010000001.1, forward strand.
TGAAACTGCTCGACTACGGGAACTATAGTCTCATCTAATGGACTGCCAATTACATTCACAGATTGAGTATTACAACTTAATTCTACATTTCCACCATTCGTACTAGCTTCAATTGTAGCCGCGGCAGATAAAGGCTCACCTGTGATTAGTTCTATCGTTGTACACAGTGGACAACAAGAGCCATTATCAATTATTTGTACAGAATAAACACCTTCCTGAGTGAAAAAAGATCCATCCAATTGACCACTTATAGTATTTGGTCCTACTGGATTACCAGTGGTCGTTGCGATTACATTTCCCGAAGGATTTAGCCAGTAAAAAGTAAGATCTGTAGTGGCTACACCTCCTACACTTACATCTACTTGGGCACCTGTTCCAAATACAGGATTTGCAGCTGACCCAACAACATCAGGACATAAAGCACCAGGATTGACAGTAGAAATATCATATTCAGGTATTCCAAATCCATCTATGACATCAATTTGAACATCACAAACTCCACCAGCAAAACCATCTATCATTACATAATATTCATTTCCTGGTATCAAGGCATTTGAAGACAAGATTTCGCTTGCATTAAATAAACCACCTTGACCTACACCACCTATACATGCTGTGCCTTGCACTGTTTCAAATTGATCCAAACAATTGGTCTCTACAATAGCGACTTGAATACCTCTTGCAGAACCTTGAGAGGCACAATTAGAAGTAGTAATCAACATCTCAATCATATTCGTTTGTGCAGTAAAGCCTATCCATGAATTATTCTGAGTGCCCGTCCCAGGACCGCAATAACCAAGTGTCAAATTATTTAGATCATTTGTATAGCCTACTGTAACCGTTTGAAATCCATCCAAATTACATAAAGATGAAACCGGTGTTAAAGAGCAATCATCATCAGCTATCTTAATTCCACATGGAGAACATTCATTCACAAAGAAACCTCCTACATTAAATCCACACGGTACTGAAGGTACATCATTCGACATTTGATCTGAGACAATTGTTGGCAACAATTCAAATACATTACAATCTTCCGTGTCGCTTCCAGCTGGACCACTAGATACGATGAAGTCCTCTTCTATAGCGCAACCGTTTTGATCTACTACTAATAATTGATAAATGAAATTTACAACTGGACTACTAATCGTTGCTGTTGCTGATCCATCATTCCACAAATACGTATAATCTGGGGTCCCTCCATTCACTGTAGCTGTAATCTCACCGCTAGCATTTTCTTGTATGTTTAATGTTAGCATCTCAGGTTCAGTAATAATAATGTCCCCATTTGAAGTACATTCATTCGCATCTGTGATGGTGAATGGATAAGTACCCGCTACAAGATTATCAAAAGTAAAATTATTTATAGCCCCTGATATAGTAAATGGTGGCGTGCCGCTAAGTACTACAATTTCTCCAGAACCATTTTGGTCTCCAAAGCAATCTAGATCCGTGCTAGTTTGTTCAAAGGAAATATCACTTGCACTTAGCACCTCAATCAATTCTACAATTTCACAACCTGTCAATAAATCCGTGAAAGTAAGTGTGTAGACACCGGGCTCTGACACGCTAGCTTGGCTTGTGTTTCCACCTGATATTGGATGTCCATCTGTCGAAGTCCATAAATAAGTTGCGTTCGTAGACGAAGTCGAAGCTGTTAGTAAAACATTTCCATTCGACGAACAACTTAGCGCTCCAGACACTGCTATTGACACGTCCACAGCTCTAAAATCATAAGCGATTTCTACAACAGCATCAGAAAAACAAACATCCAAGAAAGATTCTAGAAAACCATATACAATCCTAACAGAACCGTTGGTTGAACCAGGAAATGCATTTTCTATAATATCTCTGGTGATTGTTATTTCATCTAGTCTACCATCTACACTCACGATATGTACATCTAATTGTATTCGTTCTCCATTTGCGTCTTCAATTTGAAACTGCTCGACTGCGGGAACTAAAGTATTGTCTAATGGACTACCACTAACATTCACAGATTGAGAATTGCAACTTAAATCCATATTTCCACCATTCATACTAGCATCAATTGCAGCCGCGGCTGGTAAAGGCTCATCTGTAGTTAATTCTACCGTGGTGCATAGTGGACAGCAAGACCCATTATCAATTATTTGTGTAGTATAAACACCTTCCTGAGTGAAAAAAGACCCATCCAATTGACCACTTACAGTATTTGGACCTACTATAATACCAGTGGTCGTTGCGATTACATTTCCAAAAGGATCTTGCCAGTAAAAAGTAAGATCTGTAGTCGCTATACCTCCTACATTTACATCTACTTGGGCACCTGTACTAAATACTGGATTTGCAGCTGATCCGAGTACATCAGGACATAAGGCTCCAGGATTGACAGTAGAAATATCATATTCAGGTACTCCAAAGCCATCTAGGACATCAATTTGTATATCACAAACTCCACCAGCAAAACCATCAATCATAATGTAGTATTGATTTCCGGGAATTAAACTAGTTGATCCTAAACCAACGCTTGAATTAAACAAACCACCTTGAGAAATCGATCCAAAACAAGCAGAACTGCCGGTGTTTGAACTCATCGCTACTGTTTCTAACTCATCTATGCAATTTGTTTCCACAATAGCCAATTGAACACCTCGAGAATTACCTTGAGCAGTACAATTAAATGAAGTAATT
>JALZVN010000002.1 GCA_023299965.1 Saprospiraceae bacterium
ACATATACATCTGTGTTTAAAGCACCATTGGTCCCTACTTGGCTAAAGTCCCACAGTTGATTCCCGCCACTGTCTGTGATTGGTACTTGACCCGCTATAGGAATTATGCTAACACTACTGATCGTATCTCCTACACTTGGGAAGTAACTACTAGATATAGTAATTTGAGCCTGCATTGATGACAGCCCAAATAAAAGAATCAAAATAACACCGTAGTAGAGTCTCTCCATAAAAGATAAAATGTATTCGTCTAGGAACTTCTAAAGTTAAGATATTAAATGGCAAGAATCCTGATTTAAGAAAGAATTAACAAGCAATTATTGGAAATTAGAAGTATTAACCAACAGAAGAGTCCTCTGCGGTCTTAAAAAAGCTGCATTTTTACGAGTTTTTGATAGTCTCCCGCTTTTTGCATTAGGACCTCGTGACTGCCCTTCTCAACTATCTGCCCTTCTTTAAGCACCACAATTTCGTCCGCATGCTGAATCGTACTCAAGCGATGGGCGATGATAATAGCCGTACGGTTTTCCATTACTTGCTGAATGGATTGCTGCACTAGCTTTTCGGACTTCGAGTCTAAGGCAGATGTAGCTTCATCTAGTATTAGAATTGGGGGATCTCGTAATATAGCTCTAGCTATGGTCAAACGTTGTCGCTGACCTCCGCTCAGCTTTGTTCCGTTATCGCCAATATTCGTTTCGTAGCCGGATTCAGTTTCCATGATAAAATCATGCGCATTGGCAATCTTGGCAGCCTTTATCACTTGCTCCTCCGTGACATCCTTATAGCCAAATGTGATATTGTTGTAAATCGTATCGTTAAAGAGAATAGGCTCTTGGGTAACTAAACCGAAGAGTTGTCTGAGGTCATGTAATTTTAAATCTCTAAGATCATGTCCATCAAGCTTGATGGCACCGTCTGTCACATCATGAAATCTTCCAATCAAGTCTACTAAGGTAGATTTTCCTCCTCCAGAAGGACCGACTAATGCTATCACTTTACCTTTGGGTACTTCAAGGTTTACATTTTTCAGTATGGTCTCTCCTTCGCTTGTGTACGCAAAGCTTACATTTTCAAATTGAATATGTTGATGGAATGATTTAATAGGTTTTGCATCAGCTTTATCAACAATTGTATTTTTTTGTTGGATGATGTCATTGACTCTTGCGAATGCAGCCAAACCTTTGCGAATATTGTAATAGGCATTACTTAGCTTTTTAGCTGGCTCTGTCACATAAAAAAAAGTTAAAATAAAGACAATAAACGTAGCGTATTCAATTTCGCCTTGTTGCATCAAATCAAACCCATACAATATCAGAATAGCAAATATCCCGATGCCCAAAAACTCAGTAAGAGGAGAGGAAATATCTCTTCTCCAAAGTAGTCTTGTCTGTACATTTTTGTGGTCGTTATTAACTTTGAGAAATTTATCAATTTGGTAATCCTCTGCATTAAATGCTTTGACAACTTTTAGACCCGACAATCCTTGTTCAAATAAAGACATCAGTACTCCTAATTTACTTTGTGCTTCGCTGGACTGTCTTTTAAGAGCTCTTCCTATAGCACCTATCATAATGCTTGAGACTACTAATAAGAGGAGGACGAAAATGGTCAACTTGGTACTAATAGATAGCATTATGGCAAGGGAACCCAATATCGTTAAGGGCTCTCGAATAACAACCTCTACCATGTGTAAAATACTCCATTGCAATTCGTGTACATCATTACTGACTCTAGATATAATATCTCCTTTTCTACGTTCATTAAAAAAACCAATAGGGAGAGCCATAGTCTTCTCAAACATCTGCTGTCTTATATCTCTGACGATTCCATTCCTTGCAGGGGTAATAAAGAATAATGAAAGATACCTTAGTATGTTTCTGAAAAAATAGGAAAGCAAGAAGACGCCGAGTATCATCTTAAGGGCCGAATTTTCTCCTTGTTCTATGATTATTTGCGAAGAATAATACCCAAATGCATCTTTATAGGTATCTGTATCCCAAAAAGAAAAGTCAGTTTTAACGGTAATTAGTTCTGCCTCTCCCGAAAGTATTTCCAAGAATGGAATCAAGAGTGCGATAGAAAAAACGGAAAATAACACCATTAGTATATTGCATATCACATTCAGTGCTACCCGCCCTTTGTAGGGCAAGATATAGGAGAACATATCCCGTATTTCCTTCATAACTGTGGTATACTATTTTGACTAGGTACTACCTACAACAACGATAATTTGATTTCGTTATTAGTGTTCAATCCATTACTTAGCCATATCCTTGGTATGGGGCTATTTTTTCTTTTTGGGCTCCTCTCCTACATCGAAAGTATCTAAAAATCCAGTATTGAAATCTCCTTTTCTAAATGATTCATCTTTCATAATCATTTGATGAATAGGTACTGTTGTTTTTATTCCTTCGATAATAAACTCATCTAAAGCACGCTGCATCTTCTTGATACACTCTTCTCTCGTCTGAGCTCTGCAGATCAGCTTTGCGATCATAGAATCATAATGCGGTGATACTGTATATCCAGAATAAACGTGAGTATCTACTCTAACTCCATGTCCTTTAGGTGAATGAAATGAAGTAATCGTTCCTGGAGTAGGTCTGAAATTGTTATAAATATCTTCAGCATTGATACGACACTCCATAGCGTGCATCGCAGGGATATAATTTTTATTTCCAATCTTCTCCCCTGCCGCAATCTTGATTTGTTCTTTAATAAGATCATGATCGATTACTTCCTCTGTCACGGTATGCTCTACTTGAATACGCGTGTTCATCTCCATGAAGTAAAAATCCTTGTGCTTATCTACAAGAAATTCCACTGTCCCTACTCCTTCATAATTGATAGCTTCCGCTGCTTTAATAGCAGCTTCTCCCATCTTTTTACGCAACGCTTTGGTCAAGAAAGGTGAAGGGGATTCTTCTATCAGTTTTTGATGTCTTCTTTGAATAGAGCAGTCTCTCTCAGAAAGGTGAATAACATTTCCGTATTGATCTCCTGCTATTTGTATTTCTACGTGGCGAGGTTCTTCTACAAATTTTTCCATGTAGATACCATCATTAGAGAAAGAGGCTTTCGCTTCATTTCTTGCCATATCCCAAGCATCAACAAATTCATCTTTGCTCCTTACGATACGCATCCCTTTTCCACCACCACCGGCAGTTGCTTTCAAGATGATCGGATATCCGATATCTTTAGCCACTTTCATCCCGTGCTTCGCATCCTTTAATAGACCACCAGATCCAGGTACTACAGGCACCTTTGCTTTTATCATGGTTTCTTTCGCAGTGATCTTGTCTCCCATTTTGCGAATCTGCTCAGGCGTAGGACCTATAAATTTGATTCCATACTCTGTACAAACTTCCGCAAAATCAGCATTCTCCGCCAAGAAGCCATAACCTGGGTGAACTGCATCGGCATTGGTGATTTCTACCGCTGCCATTATTTTAGGAATAGATAAATAAGAAAGTGCGGAAGAAGCTGGTCCAATACAAACTGCTTCATCAGCAAACCTTACGTGTAAGCTTTCTCTATCGACTGTGGAGTAAACCGCTACCGTTTTGATACCCATTTCTTTGCAGGTACGTACGATACGAAGTGCTATTTCTCCTCTGTTGGCTATTAATACTTTTTTAAACATGGTTGTTCTTGGTAATTTGGAAAAATAAGGTGTTAAGCGTTTGGATCAACCATGTATAATACTTGATCGTATTCTACAGGGGATGCATCATCAATCACAACTTTGACTATTTTCCCAGATACTTCAGATTCTATTTCATTGAACAACTTCATCGCTTCTACTATACAAACTACATCTCCTACATTGATATTATCACCAACCTTGATATACGGTGGCTTTTCTGGAGAAGCTGATCTGTAGAATGTACCTACGATTGGCGATTTGATTGCTATCAATTTAGAGTCATCTTCTTTTGGTGCATCTCCACTACTTGCTGCAGGTGCTTCTGCTGCAGGTGCTGCAGGAGCCGCTGGTGTTGCAGGAGTCATTGGTGGAGCTGAAATAATATGCTGCACTGGCGGAGCAGTTGCTATTGGAATCATAGAAGGAGTTGTTTGATTTAAATTCCCTCCTTTGGAGTAATTTTCTGTTCGAATAGTTACTTCAAATTCCGTATTTCTATATTTAAATTCAGACAAGTTTGACTTGCTGATCGTTTTTATAAGTTCAGTTATTTCTTTGTAGGTCATGCCTAAGAAGTTAGTTTGATTTTTAGAAAAGAATTAGTCTTTAACACGCTCCATATAACTAGATGTAGCGGTTTCTATTTTGATCTTGTCACCAATGTTGATGAAAAGAGGTACTTTAATCTCAGCCCCTGTTTCTACTTTAGCAGGCTTACCGGCATTGGTAGCTGTGTTACCTTTTTCACCAGGTTCGGTATATGTTACCTCTAGTACTATGTATTGAGGCATCTCTATAGTCAATGGAACATCTTTTTGAGAATCGTAAAGCACTTCGATATTTGACCCTTCCTTCATTAATTCAGGCTTTGGGATCATCGGCTCTGGTAAGGTAGTTTGTTCATAATTTTCATTATTCATGAAATTATAGCCCATATCATCTTTGTAGAGATATTGAAATTTTCTTCTTTCTACTCTTACAATATCGATTTTATGTCCTGCTGGAAAGGTATTATCTACCACTTTTCCAGAGGTAAGGCTTTTCATCTTGGTACGCACAAATGCAGCACCTTTACCTGGTTTTACATGCTGAAAACCTACTACAACCCATACATCGTGGTTGTAATTCATGCACAATCCATTTTTTATTTCTGAAGTAGATGCCATATAATTATCTATTGTGGTGTTTTATAAATCTAGAAAATAGATGCAAAAGTAAACAATTTATGGTTATCGGCTACTCAAAAAGCTAAATATAGGCTTCTTAATACGCCCATTTTAAATAAATAGAACCCCAGGTGAGCCCTCCTCCAAAGGATGTAAGAACAATGTTTTGCCCTTTTTTAAGCTTTTTCTCATAATCCCAGAGACAAAGTGGAAGCGTTGCCGCTGTAGTATTGCCAAATCTGTCGATATTGATCATTACTTTTTCGATAGGAAAATCCAAACCATGTGCTACCGAATTGATAATTCGAATATTAGCCTGATGAGGGACCAACCAGTCTATATCCTCCTTAGATAATTCATTTCTCTTGAGCAAATCGTCAGTGGAACTAATCATTCCTTTGACTGCCTTCTTAAATACGGACTTACCTTCTTGATACACAAAATGTTCTCTATTGGCTACCGTTTCGGCTGTTGAAGGCTTCAATGACCCTCCTGCCTTCATGTGTAGGATATCTCTGCCACTTCCGTCTGATCTCAAAATTGCATCTTGAAATCCATCATCATCCTTACTTGGCTCCAAGAGTACCCCTCCTGCCCCATCCCCAAAAATCACACAAGTCGTTCTGTCTGTATAATCAATGATAGAAGACATCTTATCTGCACCTATCACAATCACCTTCTTGTATGTACCAGCACTGATGAATTGTACTCCTGTAGTAAGAGCGTACAAAAATCCAGAACAAGCAGCACTTATATCAAATCCGAAAGCATTTTTCAATCCGCACTTATCTGCAACGGTGTTGGCGGTATCAGGAAATACCATATCAGGGGTCACTGTAGCTACCAAAATCAAATCAATCTCTTCTGGAGTGGTTCCTGATTTTTCAAGTATCCCATTGACTACTTTGACACACATGTCTGAAGTAGCCTTACCTTCTCCTTTCTGGATATGGCGTTGCTTGATACCTGTTCTAGACTGAATCCACTCATCATTGGTATCCACAATTGTCTCTAATTCCTTGTTTGTCAGGATATAATCTGGAAGATGACCGTGGACAGCAGTGATAGCCGCTCTGATAGATTGCATTTCAATTTTTATTTATGGTTCATTCAGTTGGCCAAGGTAAAAAAAATGTTAGTAACCGCTTACCAATTAGATAAATACATTTATGGAACCCCAAGAATTTAGCTTCTTCTAGGCTTAACATTATGGCTACTTAGCTATTAAAAAAATGATAATTTCTTCCTGATTAAAAAGAACTATTGCGAAGAAATCACGTACACTAGACATATAAAAGTTTAATTATGTGTAAATCTATGTATTTGAATATTTTATTTTAAAAACAAAGGAAATCGCAGAATTATTGGTATGCCTTTTGAATAAAGTATAGTGTTCCTGATAACCAGCTACAACAATCGTATAATCCTCATAAACCATCCGTTTAAGATATGAAAAAATTCACCCTTTTGCTCAGCCTGATGATGATGACTGTTTTCGCTTTTGGCGCAAAGACAAATTTCATGGTGAATCTAGAAACTGCTCAATACAAAGCAGGGGTTGAGGGTAAATTATATATGGTTCATTTTACAGCTTCTTGGTGCACGCCCTGCAAGTGGATGAACTCACATACTTTCACAGATGAAAGGGTTTCTAATTACTTATCAGAATTTTACGTGCCTGTAAAAATCAATGTAGATGATTTTGATGGTATCTTGATCAAACAAAAAAATAACGTGCAATTCCTTCCTACTCTATTGATTTTTAATAGCAAAGGAGAAGAAGTTGGTCGTTTTGAGGAAGCAATTGGTCCTAGTAAGCTGATGCTTATTTTGGAAGAGAATAATATCCCTTTAAATAGAGAAAAAGTAGACTTGCCAGAACCAGCTGCAGCTGTAGCTCCAGAGGCAATATCAAGACCTATATTACCATCAATCTTCGATGATACAGATAAAAATGTGTCTATTGGTGAAGCATCGGTAATAGAAAAACCAACTGCTCCAGTAGAACGAGAAAGAGTGGTATACACCGCTCCAGAATTTAATCGAATCGAGGACAATATAACTGTTGAAGAACCTAATATAGAAGAAGCAATAAAAGTAGAAACGCCTAGAGTAGAAGTTACTAAGGTAGAGGAAACTATTATAGAAACGCCTACTGTCCTTAGCTATCCAGAACCTGTGGCAAGCAATGCAGCTCCTAAACCTGATGCAACTAGCCCAATCGCAGCACCTACCTATCCGTCAAGCACTACAAGCACAAGTGAAGCCGCTGAATCATTGGCATTCTTGACTGGTGAAGGCATCTTTGAATTGGATGTCAAGTACAAGAAAAAAGAGGGATATAGTGTTCAAATTGGTTTGTATGCTCGATACGAGAATGTACTTTCTGAGGTCAACAAGTTTAGCAAAATGTATGGTCAACAAATCTATGTTCACATCGGTAAGAAGAACGGTGTTCCTGTGTACAGATTATTGATGGGTAGTTTTTCTGACAAGGGTTCTGCAAACAAGTTAGAATTTGACCTTAAAGCTAAAGGCTTGGATTGTTTTGTCAATGACTTGAGTAGAATATAGATTTTCTACATTCATTCTATCTAGAGTTTTCTCCCCAATCTATAAAGATATCAACACGATTAAGTTTGGTTCACTTCTGGCTGCGGTCAAGTAAATCTAACTGACTATCCGCTTGTTGTACACCAAAATAAATTGTCGAAATTTTCAGAATAGGATATGAATTCTTAGTTTTTGCATAGTTTTTCATGCTCCTGAAAGGAGCGCACAGCAAAGGATAGGGTGCAACCCTATTGCAGCAAAGTGTAGTTTAGCAAGTGCTGAAAGTACGTCACATGACAACACAGTGATTCTGTGGCGTACTTTCAGCACTTTTCGCAAAGCACACATTTACAATGGGTTTCACCCATTGCT
>JALZVN010000003.1 GCA_023299965.1 Saprospiraceae bacterium
CAACAAGGATTCTATCAAAGAAGACACGATGGATTTATGACTAGCTTATACTCACAAATGAAATCATATCCCTCTTTAAATAGTTTTTACAAGTATTTTGGTTTTGAATATAACGAAGTAGACTTTGAAGAGGAAATGCGCGCAGTAAATAATCCTAACGCATGCCTGAGATACAGATTAGAACCAATAGAAGCCACAGATATTAGCACGTCAAATGAAATTTCATTCAATATGTATGTCAGATCAACGGAACCAGTAAACCTACGCGAACTGTCTATTCAGTTGAACTATAGCAATAATTGGTTTGGTCAAAACATTGTGGCCAACAATAAATTGAATTTGGGTGATGGCGATTTTGATGAAAGTTATACACTCCAATCTTCAGATATATCTGAAGACATACTCGAAGTATCACTACGGTCAAATTCTCCCGTAGGTCAACTGCAACTTCTTTCTGGAAGCGAAATAAAATTAGCTACAGTTTCCATATCGTTTGATGAAAGTGCACCAGAATTGCCAATTATGGTAGAGAATACGATTTATAGATCGCTCTATTATGATGAAGATGGTAATCTAGTTAGAAATAGTTGTGGGCATATTGAGATTAGTGAAGAAGGATGTGGTCCCATAATCACAGGTATTGATATAAGAAAAGCTGCTGGTGATCAATCAATATTGACTATTACTGGTGCTGGATTTATTCATCCTAGCGCACAGCCCAATGATGAATGGTGTGGTTTGCCTAATATTGAACATAGGGTAAAATTTAAATCTGTAAATGGAGCATTTTCTCAATCACAACTAACAATATCTCCTCTAGAAAGAGATTATATAAGTTGGACAAATAACGAAATTCAGGTAAAAATACCAACTCAAGGATACGTAAACGATACATTTGATCGAGCAGATGAAAGAAAGGATGAAATTGCGGGCACTGGGGAAGTTACTGTTTGTATAGACGATATGCTAATGGAAAAGTGTGTATGTTTTGATACAAGTGGGTTTAATGACAATCCAAATGACGGGGAGTTATATGTACCTTTTTCTACATATACACGTGACAACACTACGGATTCCGATTTTACGCCAAATAGTTGTTTGTTTTCAGGGCAAGCAAGACTTGTAACAAGACTTTCAAGTCAAGAGGTTTTATTTGATTTATCTGGTTTGTTACCTTTTCAAAGAAGTGCTTTCCTTAGGGCTTTAAATACGTGGAGATGCGCTACAAATATTAATTTTGGCGAGGCATCACCTGGTCTTACAGGTAGTGTCCCAGTAACATTTGGGGATAATATAAGGGATGGATTGCTCGCAGAAACATTTTTTAGTGCTGGTTCTTGTCAAATAGATAATCAGAAGATACAAGAAACAACTAGTATTGTATTTAGGTCAACTAATACACCTTGGGAGTTCGGTACAAATCTTCCTATAGGTCAATCGGTGTATGATTTTGAAACTGCCGCTTTACATGAAATAGGTCATGCTATGGGATTAAATCATACTTGTAATGAAGGAAATATAATGCGCCCCGATTTATTAGCCTTAGGTAAAGCATGCCGTGCCCTCTCTTCAGATGATTTAGAGGGCGGATTGTACTGCCAAAATAGAAGCACAGATCCTCTCCCTTCACCTAATCCAGCATTGTCATGTGGTTTTTCATTGTTAACTTTGCAAAACAAAACTATTTTGACTGAGACTGCTGAAACTAGACTGTCTCCATTTACTGTTTACCCAAATCCAACAAGTGATGACTTGGAAATTAACATGAGTGAAGAGTCGGAATCAGCTACCTTGATGGTGTATTCTTCATCTGGGTTATTAAAGTTGACTCAAAGAATTACAAATAGTATCACAACATTAAATTTTGATGATTTTGATGCTGGGGTATATCTTATAAAATTAGAAACTAAAACAAAAACCTATGTACACAAAGTGATTAAATTATGAGTTGCCGTTTAATAACCATAGTTTTATTCTCAGTGTTATTCCAAGCTTGTGCGACAAGTAGAATACAGAAGATGTCAAGTAGTGGGCAGCATTTTACAGATGCTGAGATTCAATTACACTCAGAAGATTGCTATTATGTGTTGCAAAAGATTAGAAAAGGCTTGAAGAAAGTAAATGAAGATATTGAGGAAGGACATTCTACTTTCATGCGTAATGATTTCTTGGTTTCCCTACTTAAGAAAACTACGTGTCTTCAAGGTATAACGAAAAAACAAATCATAAAACTATTTGGAGAGACATGGCACATGAATTGGTTTTACAATCAGGTTCCATATACTACTTTTAAATACTGCATTTTAATTGAAGAGGGCAAATATTACAGAGTGTTTTTCACTTTCAAAGAGGGCCAATTTGATAGTAGTACAATAACTGAAACTAAAGTTCGTGTTATCAACAAGTTGGATATTAGAGAATTTTGAAACGTATCCCACCAAGCTAGCCGGTTTAGGAGGAAGCTCTCGAATAACAAACAGCGATAGATAAACATAGATTTTAGCTATATACTCATCGGAAAGTGGTTTGGGCAAAATAAAGGGCAGAAAAGTCCCAAACTAATTTCCGGTGAGGAGATTAATTTAACCAATTTAAGTGCTGGTGTATATCTTTTTCGAATAGAAACTAGTACTAATTTTTACGTATATAAAATCGTAAAATTGTGATTAGTAATTCAGTTAAATTTATTATTCTAGCATTTTTTTTGCAAACTTGCACAGCAAAAGTAATAGAAGAAGTACAATATACTGATAGGCAGATATTGGCCCTATCCCAAGATTGCGCTTATGTAAATAATCTCATTTCAAAAGGAATGAAGAAAGCTAAAAAAGATAAATCAGGATTGCACGTAAGCAAAGCTAGAATATATGATGGTTCCTTTCTGCGAAATGATTTATTAGTGAAGGTGCTTATTGAAACTACTTGTCTCAATGGTCAAAGTTTAGAACAAGTTCAAAAAAGGCTTGGGAAACCATCCGAGGTTTGTTTAGATGAGGGATACTGTATGGATACCTACCTGCAATATAATTTCCAAATTGAAGGAAGAAGATTTTACTATCTCTACTTTATTTTTGAGGATGATCTTTTGGCCAAAATAAATTTGATGCCTATAGAAATAATTTTTTCTCATTAGTATATTTAGACTGTATATAGCGTTCTGCAGAAAGATCTAGTAATACAGATGGAAATGTTGAAAGAAATAAAATAATATTCTTTTTTTCAACAGTACAGTTATCTAATTAGCATTTGGGATTTATTGTATCATCTTCCAAAGCCAAGGTGTATCTATTGCCGAAAAAATAATCAAACAATAAACATGAAATATATTGGCATTTTTATTCTATTGCTTTTGAATTCATGCACTATTTGCAATAAGCAAGTAAGTGATTTGACAAAAATAGAACTCACGACTCTGTCTGAGGATTGTAAATACATGCAAAAGGAAATTACAAAATGGAAAAATAGAACTCTGGAGGCTTATAACCAAAAACCAGAGTGCTATCTTCAAAATGATTATTTGCGCTCACTATTATCAAAAACGAACTGCTTTGATGGAGAAACTCAACATGAAATTAAAAAAAATATTTGGAATGCCTGATCAACAATGTTTGGATGATGATCTGTGCCCAGATATTTACTTTAGGTATTATTTTTTCACAACTATAAAAGATTTCTATATTGTTAGTTTCGTATTTGATGAACATGGTTTAACAGATATAAGGGAGAGCGATATAATCTGGGAAACCAGTATAAACATAAATAAAGGACAACGTGAATAACAAAGTGTAACACATTTACTAATGTCCGTTTTTGATAAATGACTTTTAAAAAAGCCGCTCCTAGTTTTAAGGGCGGTTATTTTTAAATAACAAATGCGCATGGCAATGAGTCTTACCCTTCGAAGATTAATGTTAAAAAATTCCCAATGTTTTATCATTTTAGAGAATAGTTAATGAATAGTTGTATTTTAGATAGCATTCAATTTG
>JALZVN010000004.1 GCA_023299965.1 Saprospiraceae bacterium
TAAGTCGGACACTTGTAAAATAACGGAGGAAGTTTTTTCCTATTGAATCGAAGGTTGATTAAACTTTTTCCAATAAGAGTCAAGTCTGGATTGTATTTTAGGGTAATCTACCTTATCCTCCAAAAACAAATGGTATCACAAAAATCGAAAACACAATTATTATGATTACGGATATCAGATTTAGGACGACACCTGCTTTTGCCATTTCGTGAACTTTGACATAGCCGCTGGCAAAGATGATGGCGTTGGGTGGCGTCGCCATAGGCAACATGAAAGCACAGCTGGCAGCCATCGTTACGGGTATCATCAAGTGCAAGACTTCATAGTCCAGCCCGATGGCAATACCTGCTACCACAGGGCAAAAGATGGCGACTAGTGCGACATTACTCATCAGCTCTGTCATGAATAACATGATAAGGATCAAGAAAGAGGCGATGATAAAGATATTCGTAAATCCCGAGGTAGATACTAGCTCCCCGATAAAATCAATCACTCCTGTCGATGATAATCCACTCGCCAAAGATAAGCCTCCTCCAAATAGGATCAGGATACCCCAAGGGAGCTTGACCGTGTCTTTCCACTCTAAAGAAAACTCACCTTTATTGAACTCGAAGGGGATGCTAAATAAAGCTAAGGCCGCTAGCATACTGATCCCTGCGTTTGACAAGTTGATGAACGGAAGGAACTCATTGACGTAGGACCTGAATATCCAAAGTAAAATTGTGACAACAAAAATATAAATGACTCTGCGTTCTCTTTTATCTACTTTACCTAATTTGACTAATTCCGCATCTATGATCTTATCGGAGTCGGGAAGTTCTGATAAGCCACTAGGGTAAATTACTTTTACCAGCAAGATGTAGATCAAGGCTATCATCAAACATGTAAATGGTATTCCCATCAGCATCCATTTGAGGAAGGATATCTGGATACCATACTCCTGCTCCATGAAGCCTGTCATGACTATATTGGGTGGTGTACCGATGATGGTAGCGACGCCTCCAACATTAGCGGAGAAGGCTATGCCTAGCATAAGACAGAGTGCAAAATTCTTATCCTTTTGCGTGAATCCATCTTCATCCTTGATCAATAGATCAATCACAGAGAGGGCGATAGGAAGCATCACCACAGCCGTAGCAGTATTGCTGATCCACATACTCAAGGAAGCAGTGGCTAACATAAATCCGAGGATAACTTTATCGGGTGTAGTCCCGGTATATCTGATAATATTCAATGCGATCCGTCGATGCAAATTGACCTTCTCTAATGCAAGTGCCATCACGAAACCACCAAAAAACAAGAAGACTATGGGGCTTCCATAGTTGGCGCTTACGGTCTTCATATCCATAATGCCTACTAGTGGAAATATAGCTAAAGGTATGAGTGCCGTCACAGAGATAGAGACTGCTTCTGTGATCCACCAAGATACCATCCAAATGGCAACTGCTAAGACATCGTCTGCTTCCGCACTGATGATTTGGAATGGTAAATTGTAAATGACAAGGAATAGGATGGGTCCTAAGAGGAATCCTATTTTCTTGTAGATTGGGTATCCTTCAGACATAGTGTACAGAGATCTCTTTTTAAATAAATGGCTAATAAATTCTTAGCTAAAACGGGGTTTCTTCAGCGACTACTTTGTCTTCGATGTCAAGGAAGGATTCCAGAGATTGTTCTACATATAATGCTCTTGATCTGGATTTTGTCATAGGGGTTATCTTGACATGCTCCTCTCCTTCTGGTCCATCGTATATCATAAATACATTGAAGTAGCCCCCTCCATTTGGATTGGCTTTAGTGTAAAACTGGCGTATGTTGGCGTTGAGGTATTCCTTTTTTCTATAGAAATATTTTTGAGTGGAGCTGACACGTAGATGGGTTGCATCCACATCTATCAAGGATTTATTTTCTCTATATTTTATAAATCGAAGTACCGCTATAACAAAAAAAGCAATCCCTATAATGAGCGGAAAGTAATTGCCGGTATCACCGTACACGCCTGCCCCTATTGGGATCATCGGTAGGCTTAAAAAACTAGCAGAGAGTGCTAAGATATCATTATAGTCCACGACGTCAATGCTTAATTCACCAGCGTATTCGTAGATGTCAATATCTTTTTGGTTGCCAACCTTTGGCTTCTTCGCTTTTTGCGTATCTACGTTTTGGGTTATTACTTCTTGTGGACTGAGCAGTTCATCTAATTCATTTTGGAAAGAGAAGATGCTATTGCAAGATCCGCATTTGGCTATTTTTCCTGCTAGATTTAGGTTGTCAGATTGCACTTCAGTGGTGCAGTTGGGGCAAATTATTTTAGTGTAGGGTTTATCCTTATGTTTCAGTTTTTCTCTCTCAAATGGATTTTTGTATTCTTCTATAGGGTCTAATTGCATTGTATTGGCTTCATTTTTCTTATGGTGTCTAAGATAGGAAATTTATATGTAATACCATTTGAATTTTTGGTTTTGAAATTGGTTGGATGCTTGATTGGCAATTTGTCATCCGATAGCTATCGGATGGTGCAAAATCGCGCCAAATTGGATCTTGCTATTTTCTACCCCAAAGGCTAAGGCCTTGGGCTAAAAATATACAACTCCTCCGCAGCGGGTATTCTATTTATACAGTAGCCCCTATTTATGATATAAGTATGGATTTGTTTCTTTTGATTTATTGTGGTGTATGCCTTGATACGCGTATGATATCTATGGCAGCAGTTATAAACTACGGAATGTTTTGTAATGCAATCGCGGAGCCGAAAGGTGGAGCTCGACAAAGCTTGTCCCGGCTGGAGTGTAACGGAACGTCGGGACAGAGCGCGTTAGGAACAAAGGATAGAAACGGGTCCGACTTTTTTGTCGGTATGAGTGGATAGCCTGGTCCCGACGCAGAGACGTGGCGGAGCCTAAGTCTCTGCGTACGGGATGGTCCCTAATCAAACTTAGTCTCTTCTGGAACGGATTCATCAGGGATGCCTATGAATGCTTCAAGTTCCTGCTCGACGTAGAGGGCGCTGGAGCGAGAGGCATATATAGGTCCTAGTTTGACGTGCTCCTCTCCGCTTGGTCCTTGATGGATCATATACAAATAGGTCCAAGATTTGGAGCCCGGGTGCAATCTGGTATAAATTTGTTTGATGTCAGAAATGAGGTATTTCTTTTTGCGTTGCAGATATTTTTGAGAAGGGGTAACCGTAAGGCAAATATCGTCTACGTCTATATAAGCTTTGTTTTCACGATATTTAACTAAGCGATATATAGAATATAGAAATATGGGTAAGAAAATAGAAACGGGAAGCTGGATGTTCGCTCCCTTTGCAGTACCCGCGACGGTAAAAAAAAGTAAAGGAATGATGCTAATGGTAAAAGTGATCATCGCCCATAAATCATTCAAGTCTAGAATGGTAATGCTCAGCTCGCCCGCGTATTCATAAATGTCGACATCATTTTGGTTAGCAACGACGGGTTTTTTCTTGGAAGCAGGACCTTGGACAAGGTTATTGATCACGTTTTGAAAGGAAAAAATCTGGCTACAAGATCCGCACTTGGCTATCTTGTCTCCGATATTGATATCTTGAGCAGTAACCGTATTGGAGCAATTCGGACATACTATCTGTTGGGAATGTCTTTGTTTCTGTCTTTGTTTGGGAGCTTTGTATGCGCCTTCAATTGGATCTAACTTCATTTCGCTTTTATGATAATGATAATTAAATATAGGGATAATCTTCTACAAGAAGATACGCGGTAATTGTTTTCAAAATATCAAAGAAGCTTTAGGGCACCTCTATTTAATGATATGACTGCTTACCAATGCAGTACGAGATATTTTATCTTTGCGAAAGATTCCAATATCGATTGATCTAGCATAGCTCACCAAGGTATAATTAAAAATACTTGTGAAAAATATCTTAGAATCCTAAAGTAGGTATTATTTGAGGTATCTATATGGAAGTAAAGACCGGAATATATAGGAACAAGTAAAATTTATAATATATTATATATCAACACTTAACATATCGAACTATACCTACAAAGTAAGTGTGCTATCCAGCTGCTCTGTAAAGGCACGATTTAGCTAGAAATGTGTTATCTTATGGATACTTTTTGAAGAAAGTCGATGCTTTTTGCAACGTCTATATTTATATGCCCCTCTTATCAGCAAAAGACAAGAAAATGCGCAAGCAAGGAATCATTTACATCATTCTGATTTTGGCGCTCTGGTCCTGCAGAGAGGACTTCGAACGCAATGAAGCCATCCCTCAAGTATTCATGCCTGAATTGCTAGAGGATTACACACCTGCTGAAGACATGGT
>JALZVN010000005.1 GCA_023299965.1 Saprospiraceae bacterium
CACCTCTTTTCAAAATCCTGCAATCACAGAGATCTCGATGTTGACGAACTTAGGAAGATTGGCTACTTCTACCAATTCGCGGGCAGGGGCAGTGGCTTCGTCGAAGTACTCTGCGTAGACAGCGTTGATGCGGCTGTACATATTCATGTCTGCCACAAAAACAGAGCACTTTAGAATATGCTCGAAAGTCAAGCCTGCTTCGTCTAGGACTGCTTTTATGTTTTTCATCACTTGATGGGTCTCGGCTTCGATGCTATCTGAGACTAGATTTCCAGTAGTTGGGTCAATAGCGATTTGACCGGACATGTACAAAGTGTCGCCGTGGCGGGTAGACTGATTGTAAGGACCGACTGGAGCAGGGGCGTTGATGGTATTGATGATTTTTTTCATGTATTGATTCGTATTTTTGTGGGTCAATTGTTGGCTATAAAATAGGCAGCAAGAGACTGAATAATTGATTACTTTTGCAAAGTAAATTGAAAAGCTACAGAATCAAAATTTAAGATGGCAGAAAAGAAAAAAGTATTGTCGTGTATCCAGCCTACGGGGGATATTCATTACGGAAACTATTTTGGTGCAGTGAAGAACTGGGTTGACTTGCAAGAGAAGTATGATTGTATATATGGGGTGGTAGATTATCATGCGATGACAGCGCCCTATAATCCTATCAAGCTGCGTCAAAACACTTGGGAGCTGATTTTTAATCTATTGGCAATAGGCGTGAATACGGAGAATCTTTTTATCCAATCTCTAATCCCAGAGCACACGGAGCTTTGTTGGATATTCAATTGCTTTACATCATATGGTCAGCTGCAGCGGATGACACAGTTTAAGGATAAGTCTTCGGATACCGGCAAGGGAGAAGATGGGTTTATTTCTGCTGGTCTTTTGGATTATCCTGTCTTGCAGGCAGCAGATATCTTGGTGTATAGAGCGGATTTTGTACCGGTGGGAAAGGATCAAGAGCAGCACTTGGAGCTGTCTAGAAATATTGCTTCTCGATTCAATCAGCAAGTAGGGAAGGAGTACTTTGTACTGCCTGAGACTTTGTTTACCGAGACGCCGAAGATACGCTCTACTGCTGATCCCAAAAAGAAGATGAGTAAGAGTGCAGGAGAGAAGCACTATATCAGTTTGTTTAGCGAGGAAGCGCGCATCCGCAAGCAGGTCAAGTCTGCGGTGACAGATACAGGAGAGGCGAAAGCGGGAGAGATGAGTGAAGGCGTTGATAATCTGTTTACGCTACTCAAGGCGAGTGGGCAGATGGAGGCTCACTCGAGTCTGATGGCAGATCATAATGCTGGTGCGCTTAAATATGTGGACTTGAAGGAAGCAGTCGGAGGTGCATTGGTAGGCTTGAGTCAGCAGTTTGCAGAGCGTAAAAAAGAGATCATGGCAGATAAGAAGAATGTAAAAAATCAGATTAAGGCTTCCTCTGCAGATATACGCAAGCGCGCCCAAGAGACCCTGAAAGAGGTAAAAGATTTGGCGGGATTGATCAATGTGAAATACTAGACATGAAAATAATTTGTATTGGCAGAAATTATGCCGCTCATGCTGCGGAGTTGAAAAACGCGGTGCCCAAAAATCCACTTATATTCATGAAGCCTCCGACAGCTTTGCTGTTGAAGGATAAGCCAATGTATATTCCTGAATTTACGGATGATCTGCACTATGAGGCGGAGATTGTTTTGAAAATTGCCAAGAATGGTAGGCATGTCCAGCCGGAGTTTGCTAGTGGGTATTACACTCAGATTGCTTTTGGGATTGATTTTACGGCGCGTGATCTACAAAGTAAATTGAAAGAGAAGGGGCATCCTTGGGAAATAGCAAAGGGTTTTGATTTTTCTGCTGGCTTAAGCGAGTTTATCAATATGTCAGATCTGGAGAATAGTGAACATATACAGTTTCACCTTGATTTGAATGGAGAGACGGTGCAGAATGGGAATACACAGGATCAGATCTTTGATTTTGATACGCTGATTGTTTATATCTCCAAGTTTTTCAAATTGCAACAAGGAGACATTATCTATACGGGTACACCCGCTGGAGTAGGACCCGTAAAAATAGGGGATTCGTTAGAAGGATATATAGAAAACAAAAAAATGCTCCATTGTGAGATAAAATAGGCTTAAGAACGTATAAGATTTACAATATCAGGGAACAATAAGTCTGATAAGGTTGCGGATTACCTTAAGTATTGCTAATTTTAGGTCATCTAAAAATAAATTAAAATATTATATAATATGCCATATCTTTTTACATCAGAATCGGTTTCTGAAGGACATCCAGATAAAGTAGCAGATCAGATATCTGATGCATTGGTGGATCATTTTTTAGCTTTTGACAAATCTTCAAAAATAGCATGCGAAACGTTGGTTACTACTGGCCAAGTAGTACTTGCTGGAGAAGTGAAAACGAAGACTTACCTAGACGTACAGCAAATCGCTAGAGACGTAATCAATAGAATTGGATACACCAAGTCTGAGTACATGTTTGAAGCGAACTCTTGCGGAGTATTTTCTTCTATACACGAGCAGTCTCCGGATATCAATCAGGGTGTAGAGCGTAAGAAAGCAATCGACCAGGGTGCGGGAGATCAAGGGATGATGTTTGGATATGCAACGAACGAGACGGACAATTATATGCCGCTTGCTCTAGATTTGTCACACAAGATTTTGGTAGAGTTAGCAAAGATCAGAAAGGCAGGGAAGGAGATGAAGTACCTTAGACCAGATGCTAAGTCACAAGTGACTATAGAGTATGATGATAATAATAAGCCAATCCGTATTGACTCTATCGTAGTGTCTACGCAGCACGATGATTTTGCCAAGGATGCAAAGATGTTGGCTAAGATTAAGAGTGATATCATCAAGATTGTTGTACCTCGAGTAATCAAGAAGTGTAAGACAAGTGTGAAGAAGTTGTTTGACAAGAAGATCAAATATCATATCAACCCTACAGGTAAGTTTGTAATCGGTGGACCACACGGAGATACAGGTTTGACAGGT
>JALZVN010000006.1 GCA_023299965.1 Saprospiraceae bacterium
ATTCAACGTCAATTTCATACCCAAATAACTCTGTAGCTGCATCATTAAATTTTAGAACATCACCTTCTAAATCAATTATGACGTAGGCATCAATTATATTCTCAAAGACACCTTGAAGTTGGGCAGACTTCTCTTCTAAAAGATTTTCTAGTTTTTGAGATATATGAAATAACTCCTTTGATTTTTTTTCAAGAATCTTTTCAGCTGCTTTTCTAGAAGCTTTCTCTCTCGCTAATGCACGCTTTAATATGTCAATCTCTTGACTCATTAATTTTTATGAATTACAAATCTCACCTCCGTTCCATCGGCTTTAATCTTTTCTAGTTCGATAACTGCTTTTGAATTAAAATGCTCAAAGGTCTTATTCATCAATCCCAATCCAAAATGGTGCATTGCTCTGCTAGAGGTATAATCCAATATTAGCTTATCAGTAGTTCGCTCGACAACTGTAAATGTAGGCAATTCCGCGCCAGGATAAATTTTTCTTACTTCCACATGGATATGATTTTCAATGGAGGATATCATATCAATTGGATCTTGATATGTAGCCAAAAGACCAGGATAGCTATCTTCTATCACACTAAAAAAATGCTCCCCATAGGTCAATAAAAGTTGGTCAATTGTAAGGTCCGTCTTTGAACTTAGGTGCTTTAATAATTGTAACATCTCAGAAAAACTGTATGTGCCAATTGAAGTATATACTCCTTCAGATTCAAGATCTGATTCCGTTATGATGTAATCTACCATCTCTAAGCCAAATTTATCTTCGACCAATTCTAAAAACTCTGTAAATACTATTCCTTTCAAAATTATTTTATTAATTCATTAATACTCCAATAATCGAAGAGGCTTAATATCTTCTTCGTATACTCTTCATATTTTAATGGCTTTAGTACATATCCCGCTACACCTAATTTATAACACGATTTCAAGTCTTTTTGATTATTCGATGTAGTCAAAATAATAGTTGGTATATGCCAAATTTTATCATCTTTTTTTAAGGCCTCTAAAAATTCGATTCCATTAATCTTAGGCATGTTCAAGTCTAATAGTATAATATCTGGCAAAGATTCAACTTTACTCAAAAAATCTAGAGCTTCTTCACCATTATTAGCTTCTACAATTTGATGATGCAACTTATATGTTGACAGGACACGTTGCATTTTCATAACCTCAATAGCATCGTCCTCAATTAACAATATTTTTAACGTGTTACTCATACTAGGTATTTCTTATAATTAGACTAGAAAAGTAAGATAAATCATTACAGAAGATTTGATATTTCGGTGAATTAACAATAAGTATATTCCAATAACCAATAAGTATCGACGAATCGTATTTTCTATGATTTAAAGCTCAAGACAGGTATTTTCTTGAATCTACTTCTATACTTACACTCACGAAATGTTAGTTACACTATCTAGTAAGAAACGGAGGAATTTTTCATAGGTTATTTATAACAAGGTGCATTCGTAGTAAAGTGGATGTTTTTTAAGCAAAACAAGAAGTTTTTAATATCTTCGTGAGAAAATATTGACTTTACGATGTAATAAAGGAGTCTAAAATGATAGCTTACAAAGCTAAAAATGTTTCTTTTGGTGATGTTTTTCACAGAGGACTATTAAATTAGATAATAGATTTCTTCATATAAAACCCTATCTAAATAAATAGAAAGAGTCTAAAAACATTAGTATGTTAAATTCTCATCTACAATAATTGCACAAAATTTACATTATTATAGAAATAAAAACCCTCTTTTGTCTAAACTATTCTTACTTCTCGCCTTTTTTTACATCACATCTACGCATGCTCAAATCAAAAAGCGATCTAAGGATGCAATAGAATTCTATCAAAAAGGAGAAGCCGCATTGCTAAAAGGAGATGCTACAAAAGCTATTGAGTATTTTGAAAAAGTAATAGACATAAGACCTGAATTTCATGCTGCTCATCGAGCACTGGGGATCTCATTTGAACTTAACAACGAATTAGATAAGACCATCTCATCATATGAAATGGTAGTACAAAGTAATCCCAAATTTTCAAGAATTCTGTATTATGAACTCGCACTTGCATATTATAGAAACAAAGAATATGAAGAAGCTCTAATTTATTTCAACACATTCAAGAATCTTCAATCCGAAGACGTCAATAACTTTGGACTAAGCGGACAAAAAGAAATTGGATATGAGAAAGAATATCTTCAGAAACTAGAAAGCAGTATAGAAGCATGCAAAGTCGCTATTGATCAAAGTAAATATTTAAATATCACGGAGATAGTAAATCTTGGACCAGAGATCAATAGCAAAACAGATGAGTACTTTCCATTTCTATCAAATGATTTAAAAACATTATTCTACACATCAAGGAACACTAAGATTTCAGATGAGAATTTATATGTAGCTAAAAGGGTAAATCAAAAATGGAAAAAAGGGGGCACTTTTTTTAATGGAATAAACACAGATACCAATGAAGGAATGTGTTCTTTTACTAGAGATGGTCTGAAAATGTTCTTTACAGCATGCAATAGACAAAATGTATTAGGAAACTGCGATATTCAAATGGCGTCTTTTTATTCTGGAA
>JALZVN010000007.1 GCA_023299965.1 Saprospiraceae bacterium
AAAAGTAAGTGTGAGAACAGCAGTCAAGATTCTAATTTTAGAAAGGGTACCAATGGGACTTATCACTAGGTTTGGGGACTACCGAAACTTAAGTTATTTTTATTGTAGGATAGTTAGTCCTTTACCGTTAACATTTCATCTATTTACACTTGGGCTTAGATTCACAAGTAATTTTACAAATGAAGAAATACCACATCTTATTGCTTGTAATAGGCGTTTCAACCATAACTACTTTTGGCTATATCAAATATCATCAGATGAATATTAATGACATTGGGCTTAGTGCGCTAGGCTGGTTAAAGAAACTAAAAGGAAATACTGTGGACTTCGCTTCTATTGGCACAAAAGATACGCCTACAATGAATCATGATAAGTGGAATGTGCTTACCCAAAAAAATGTCTCCAAAGCTGGAGCCGTAAACTATAAAGGCTTTCAGTCTGATACCGCGCAATTAGATGTTTATCTTGATGAATTGAGTGCGCATACTCCAGGTAGCAATTGGACAGAAAAGGAACACTTGGCATATTGGATCAATGCCTATAATGCATTTACCGTAAAGTTGATTTTAAATCATTATCCACTCAAGAGTATCAAAGATATTGGAGGGGGCTCTGCCCTATCCAATTCTCCATGGGATCTTAAATTTTTCAAACTTGGAGGAATCGATTTTGACTTAAACACTATTGAGCATGAAATACTTCGTGTAAAATATAAAGAACCACGCATACACTTTGCGATCAATTGTGCTTCTTTCTCTTGTCCTATTCTTAGAAATGAAGCATACACTGCGGAGCAATTGGAAAGTCAATTAGAAGACCAGACTCGTCTCTTTATCTATAACCCAGAAAAAAATAATATAACGGAAAAGGAGACCAAATTGTCTAGCATATTTAACTGGTTTGCTAGTGACTTCAAAGTACATGGAGATGTAATGTCTTTTATTAAGAAATATCAACCAGTTTTAGATTTAAACAACGATGTGCAGTACTTAGAGTACAAATGGAATCTAAATGAGTAGAGAAAAGTATAACTTGAAGACTCCTGTGGATGAACCATTCCAAAATTTTGCGTGGAACGTTTAAAAGATTAATTAAAAATAAAGCAGTTAAGGCTAATAGGCTATTATCTTATTCGCTTTTTTTATTTATATCTTACCTTAGGGTACCTCTATTAACCCCATTCATTGGCTAAAATGAGTCGCCAGTGTAAATTTTTTTGAAATGGATAAAACTTTTCTAATCAATATAGTTTTGCAAATAGTATGATAACAAATAGACAAAGCTTTGATTATTTAGGAAAAAAGATTTTCGAGCGAGCAACCATTACCACTCCTTTTAAACTGGAAAGAGCATTTCCTAATGATGGCTGTTTTCTTTATTTCAAAAATGGAGAAACCAAATTACGATCTAGTGACGACTCCAATATACTTAATGCGTCTCAATCTATATTATTGAAGTGTGGTACTTACTATCTGGATTTTATAAAAAATTTCAAATCCGAAAGTACTGATGTAATTGCCGTTCATCTCTATCCAGAAGTTATAAAACAAATTTATAATAAGGAACTGTCAGCAACAATAAAACAAAGCTCATACCACAAGAAAAACCCAGTACTCCGACCTAATGCCATAATTAAGAAATACATTGAGTCCTTGGAGTTTTATTTTGACAATCCTAGTTTGGTCAATGATGAAATCTTGGTTTTGAAAATTAAAGAATTAATACTTCTCTTACTACAAACCAAAAGTGTAGATTCTATTTTAGAATTGATCAATAGCTTGCGACCGAGCAAATCTACAGCGTTGAAAAGTGTAGTCGATTTGCATATATATTCCAATCTTTCTATCGAAGCATTATCGAAACTTAGCAATCTTAGTATATCTTCATTTAAGAGAAAATTTAAGGAAGAGTACAAAGATACGCCACGCAATTATATTCAAAACCAAAAGATATTAAAAGCAAAAGAACTTCTAAGCATATCAGACTTATCAGTGGGTCAAATTGCTTTTGAATGCGGCTTTAATGACCCTCTATACTTCACCAGAGTTTTTAAGAAAATTAATGGAATTACGCCATCAAAATTTAGAATCCTCGGAAGAAACTCCTAGAAACAATAGATGCTAACAAGGTATTTACGTGATAGCCTCCCTAAATTCGCTGTTTTTTCCAAATTATGGACAAATAGTCCATGACATTGACCTATTAATCCTTGCATTAATTTCAAATGCGACCTACATTTGTCGTATTGAGGACACTTAAAGGTCTCAGGTAGATAGTAGTTTTTTAACAATTACTATTCAAATTTTATTTATACCTGGATAATTCCAAAAAACAAACAGCAATTAAGCGCCTCAATAAACTAAAACTATTAATTCAGAGCCCTTTAAAAATATGAGCTTTAAATAATTGCTGAAATTTTATGCGAACAGCACTTTCTCAAAAACTGTTCTATGAGACGAATAAGATCAAATCTTGTTCGTCTTTTTTGTGCGCTCTTTGCCCAATTACTCCATACAACTAATTCATTTTTAGTATGTTTGCAAGAATGCTTATATTTAAAGTAATGCCAAAATAGCAAAACCAAAATCATGAAAAATAACAC
>JALZVN010000008.1 GCA_023299965.1 Saprospiraceae bacterium
TTTATACTTTATCATTTATCATTATTAAGCAATTTCCTGATCTTTCAATATCCTCCTCAAAATTTTTCCTACATTTGACTTAGGCAACTCGTCTCTAAATTCAACCGCCTTAGGTACTTTATATCCAGTTAGATTTTCACGACAAAATTCTACTACTTCAGACTCAGAAAGCGAATTATCTTTTTTGACAATAAACACCTTTACTACTTCGCCAGATTTTTCATTTGCGATTCCGATAGCCGCACCTTCCATAATTTTTGGGTGTGTAGCTAGTACGTCCTCTATTTCATTTGGATAAACGTTGAACCCCGAGACTAGAATCATGTCTTTCTTTCGATCTACGATACTGAAGAATCCATCAGGATCCATCTTTCCGATATCGCCTGTATTGAGCCAGCCGTCAGCCGTGATGGTTTTTGCAGTTTCGTCAGGGCGATTATAATAGCCTTTCATGACCTGTGGTCCTTTGACCTGGATTTCGCCCACTTCACCTACACCGAGTTCTTGACCATCGTCATTGACGATGCGCACATCCGTGGAGGGTAGCGGTAAGCCTATTGTGCCGACACGAATAGTTTCATTCAATGGATTTACGGTTACCACTGGAGAAGTTTCTGTCATGCCGAATCCTTCAGAAAGATTACAACCAGTTACCTCTTTCCATCGTTGTGCGACAGCACCTTGCACTGCCATCCCGCCACCTACAGATATTTTCAAATCAGAGAAATCTAAACCTGAAAAATCAGCATTATTTAACAAGGCATTGTATAGTGTATTCACACCGGTGAATAAAGTAATTTTATGTTGTTTGAATTCCTTTACAATTGATCCTAGATCTCGAGCATTGGTGACTAATACAGTATGTGTGCCGACACTCATCAGTGCAAGACAGTTCACCGTAAAAGCGAAAATATGATACATAGGTAATGGAGACAATGCCACTTGATTAGGCTCTTGCATAAACGGCATCATCCAAGATTGGATTTGTTCCATATTAGCTACCAAATTGCGGTTGGTCAACATGGCCCCTTTAGATACGCCTGTTGTGCCTCCTGTATACTGCAGTAGGATGACATCTTCTGCACTTCCTTTGTGGATTTCAAAGGCAAACTTTTTGCCTTCGCTCAGTGCATCTTTAAAGTTGACAGCATTCGGTATGTTGAAGGCTGGTACCATGCGTTTTAGTTTGCGCACTGCAAAGTTGACCACATTTCTTTTAAAGAAACCATGCATCTCTCCGATGCTGGTGACTACAACCGTCTTGATTTTAGTTTTGCTGATAATCTTTTCTAGATTGTGTGCGAAGTTTTCTGCTATGATCACTCCCTTAACATCGGCGTCGGTAAATTGGTGTTCCATTTCGCGAGGGGTGTAAAGCGGGTTGGTGTTTACGACGATCATGCCCGCGCGTAAAGCGCCAAATAATGCGATTGGATATTGCAATAAGTTGGGCATCATGAGTGCGATTTTATCTCCCTTCTCAAAACCTCGTTGCATCAAGAAACCGCCAAACTGCTTAGACTTTTTGTCCAACTCTTCAAAAGTGATGGAGCTGCCCATGCAAGTAAAGGCTTTATTGCTTTTGTATTTTGTAAAGACCGCATCAAACATTTCCACCAGCGTCTGGTATTTTTCTGTATTGATATTTGCTGGGATACCTCCTGGGTAATTCTTCAACCAAGGTCTATCAGTTGTCATATTATTTTCCGTTTTAGATTGCCAAAATACACTTTTTTTCTTTGTGTACTAGCCTGATTTAGCTTGCTTTTGGGGCAGAATTAAGACTAAATATACGCGCAAAAAGGACTTATTGGTGCGTTTCCATCCTACAAAAAGACTACCTTTGAAAGAAAAATTCAATAAAGATGAAAATTTCCAACCTAGTTCTTGCTCTCGGCATAATGACTTTACTTGCTTGCGCTGCCAGCAAACCAGTTACCCTAGCTATCAATATGGCAAAAGGAAATGAATTCAGCATCGAAACAAGCACCAACACAGTAGTAGATGTAAACGTGATGGGACAGGCTCAAAAGTCGCTTTCTACACAAACTGTAGGCACCAAATATCAAATCATGGATGTCATGCCTAATGGTAATGTAGCCCTTAAAGGGACAATCATGAGTATGGCAAGTAGTACGGATAATGCTCAAGCGAGTATGTCTTACGATAGTAAGAAGCCAAACGATGGAGATGCCTCTCTGGCTTCATTAATGACGCCAATCTTGGGTCACGAGATGAATATCGTGATGGATCAGCAGGGAGAGATAGTCACCTTTGAACAAGAAGACGTTCTAGAAAAAATGTTTGCAAACGCAGATGAATCGATGATGGCGGCAAAGGCGACTATGGAAGGTCAATATGGAGAAGATGGGATGAGGAATATCGTCCAAGCCTTCGGAAGTGTGCTGCCGAACAAGCCTATCAAAAAAGGAGACACCTGGACTAAATCCAGTACTACAAAAAACGCAATGACTTTGATGACCAACTACACCTATACACTCAATGAGCGAAAGGAAGGCAAAGCATATTTATCTGTAGTCGGCACGACAAAGTCAGATCCCACTGCTGCCCCAGCTGATATGATGGGTATGGAGATTCGCTATGATATGAGCGGTCCAGTAAAGGGAACCCTAGTCGTAGACGAGAAGACTGGTTGGACCATCGAGTCAGATATCGAGCAGACTATGAAAGGCACCATGAAGATCAAGAACGAGATGATAGGGGAGATAGATGCCCAGATGGATATGGTAGCGACGACAACTACGAAGGCTACAGGACTTTAAGAGATTAGCGCAGCGATATATTTTGCAGACATTTTGGTTTGCAGTAGTTCTCTATGTGAATTTTGGGCGC
>JALZVN010000009.1 GCA_023299965.1 Saprospiraceae bacterium
GAGGGATCGCAGCGATATGAGGTAGTCAGAGGCACCTATGATGTAAGGGCTAATGCAGGCTAGCCGAGGTACGAGGATAGACAAAGTAGCCCTATACAGAATGGTGTAAATGACTGCTGAGTACAAGCGGAGAGCCCGGTCGTAGACACGCCCAAAAAAAATTATTGTTGAAAATGTGCTTTTAGTCTTTCTAGACTTTTTTGATTGCTATGACCATCCATGGCTTGCATAATATCTCGCTTCTCATTTTCGGTCAAATGAAAGGTCATGGATGCTTCTTCATTCTTTACCGAAGGACGATACTTGAATCGTATGACGTCAAACATATCTTCACCAAGGAGACCATATATAAAACCTAAACTAGTATCATGGTCAAACTCTTGCAAGCGCATCATCTTGGTTGCGATGCCTAACGGATCCATAAGGTTACTGATAATCCCTTTGGCCTGATCTTCGCCGATGTCTTCGCTCCTATCACGACCTTGGATCATAATCATCACCACACCTGAAGTATTCTGCTTGATCCAATCTGCGAACACGTGCATAAAACGCACTGCAGACTTGACTCCAAAATTGTCTCTAAATCCGGAATCCATCACCTCTATCACTGGGCTACTCGGAAGGTGAACATTGGGTAAAATAAATGGGTACGTTGCATTCATACGCAAGGCGGTAGTAAAACTGAGATTCTCTGCATTTTGATCCTTAAAGAGAGACCCAAAGTCGACTGCATCGATCTCCACACTTTCATCCTTCGTCACCCCTATCGGCGACACCATCATATACCTTACCGGCTGCGGAGAGATCACCATACGACGACCATCGTTGACGATAGAAGGCGTTATAAACATCATGGGAATTTCTGCCTTCCTTTCTGGCTCGCGATAGTCTGCCAAGCGCTTATTCATCACGTAGTGCGTATTCTCATTGAGCTGTTTTTCAAAAATATATCCACGATCTTTTCTATACCGATAGCCTCCTCTTTCGAATTCCATCCAAGGGAGAAACAAGTCATTGCTCACAATCATAAAGGCAATAGAATTGAGTAAATCTAAGGACACGTCTTCGACATGATTTATCGTGTACATATCATCTACTAATCCCAATTTTTCTTGATGGTAACATTCACGCAAGTAGGCCGTCCCCACCAAGCCTCCGGAAGACCCCGAAATCAAAGCAGTATGATCTAACAATTCTCGATCTATAGCTTGGTCTGCTTCTTGCAAAACCTCCACCGCCCAAGTCGCCGCTTTCAAACCACCGCCACTCACGCAGGTCAAAATCATTTTGGGTTTTTCTTCTTTATGCTTGGCTTTCCAGTTTTCTAAAATCTGGATTGTATTTTCAATATCGCTCTCAATGAGATCTGGGGAGGTCATTTGCTTGAGCTGCGATGGACTGTATGCGCTGGCCTCAACTTGGTAATCTAGACCATACGCTTTATTGTTGTAATTGAAATTGCGCAATCCAGTAAGCCAATTAATACCTAATAATAGACCAACAAAAACGGTAATCTTCCAATCCTGAAACCAATAGGTCACTGCCCCAGAAATAGCCACCAAGATACTTGATAAGATAAAAACACTCGCTCCTGCTGGAAGTCGAAACCAAGGATAATCTATAAACACTCCGAAAAACAATAGTATCATCAAAGAGAATAGTTGAATGATAAGTGCATTGGTATGATTTTGCTTGAAAATGCCTTGGAGCAGTTTGCTATCATAGTGCGCCACGGATCGAACCAATCGCAGTTTGTATTTTTCCGTCAAGTATGTTTTTACGGTACGTGTATTTCGATCATCTTTTAGGGAATCTAAATTTGGAGTTCTTCTGCCTGGAGCAATAAACTTCATTAGATTAGGTGGACGTTTACTTTTGTCTTTGACAAAGTTTTCTATATCCTTGTTTGTAAATCGCAGATAAGTTTTGACTGTGCGAACTACTAAAAATGCACCTGCTCCAAATCCAATACATTTTAAGAGTGTATTGCCAATCGACCAAAATTCAAATACGATTTGAAATCTCAAAACGCTGATAAAAAATATTAGTACGAATAAAGTAGGTATGATAAAATTGTTAAGTGCATACTTTCTAAAGGGTCGGTTGAGGGTCGCCAAAAATGGAAAGTAATGCGCTGATAATAAATAGCTCGTCAGATTCCAGGTGATAAAAAATCCACCATAGGCCATTCCTACTATAAAAAAGCTGAAGAAATTAACTTTGCCTAAATACTCCGGATCCAAAAATACATACTTGAGTCCGTAGTGCGAACCTAGAACACCTGTAATAAACAGCGTCAATAGAAGCCAAACAAATATGAGTAGTGGATTGCTTCGAAGATGTAGTGCGAGCAACTGTACTGGAAAAGAATAATATAATTTGCTAATCCAATTCTTCATTCGACAGTGCTGGTTTTATAACACGGATTGTGTCGATTTTGGTATCACTTACCAACTCAATAACAAATTTGTATCCGTTGAGTTCTATTTCATCATTCTTATTAGGAATGGACTCACTGGTCATCACTAGGAAGCCACTCAGTGTAGTGTATTCTCCGTCTGGAAAATTGAGTCCATACTTTTCATTGAGATAGGTTATTTCTAGTCTTCCAGAAAAAAGGTATTCATGATCTGACAACTGCTTTTCTACATATTCCTCTTGATCATGCTCATCTTCTATCTCCCCAAAAATCTCCTCTACAATATCCTCCATTGTAACTATTCCTGCTGTTCCGCCATATTCATCTACTACACATGCGATGCTGATATTCTCTTTGATAAATTTGTTGAGCAGATCTCGAATACGCATAGCCTCTGGTACAAATGGGATGTCTAGCATAATGGACTTGATGTCCTTAGGATGCTTGAGCAATTGCTGATGGTGTACATACCCCAGTATATCATTGATATCTCCATCCGAAGTAACCAATATCCTAGAAAAACTCGTCTTTTGAATAAGATCTAAAAGCTCCTCAATGGTGTTGGTAATATCTACTGATTCGATCTCCGTACGTGGCACCATGCAACTCTTCACGCGCTGATCTTCTAGGTGTAGGGCTTTTTCAAAGATGTCTGTATTGATCTCATCATCCGTCTCCTTGGAGGAGTTTTTGATAAAATGTCCAAGATCCATTTTGGTGATTTCGTATTGCACGTTTTCTGTAGATGCCCCCATGAAGTACTTTAAGAACAAACTAGAAATGCGGTTCATCACCCAAGCTGGTACGAAAAGGATTCCTTGAATAATACGCATAGGTATCGCCCAGAAGTAAATCGCTTGATCTGCCCAATGCTTGAATATCGTCTTCGGCAAAAACTCTCCAAAGATCAAAACCACCAGAGTAGATATCAAAGTATACACCGGAAGTTTCCACAGTGTACTCTCGATAGGCATGGTTCCTTCTAGAAACAATTCGAATAAAATCGTAAAGAATGCGAGGGCGATATTGTTGCCCACAAGAAGCGTACTGATAAATCGGTTTGGATTGTCATAGAACCCACCCATAATACGACTATTGAGGGTATCTCTTTTTTTGCTCAACTCCACGCGCAACTTACTTGCTGAAATAAAAGCAATCTCAGTCCCCGAAAACAGAGCTGAGAAAAGAAGAAAAATGAAAATCAAAAATATCAGCATCTTGAGCTAAAGTAGTATTTTTATTTGCCTATTGAAAACGAATGCATTATTATCTTGATATGCTAGTTTTCAACACCCATCTCGCCTTGTGGTCGAGTTATCTTCCATTTAGTAAATCCCTGGTCTGCCTCAAATCCATACCCATGAATCACATCTTGCGCGGTAGTTATTTTGACCAATCTTTTGGAATACACTTTCTGCTCTGTTTCGTCCCAAACTAACTCTTCTGAGTCTAAAATTTCTCCAGACCCACTTCTCCATACTACGCTATCCTGCATCAAGATCGACTTGTCTTTTTCAAAGCGTGTAGCTTTCTTGCACGTCAATTGACTCTGTATTCTGCCACTAGAGGAATAAAAATCAACCGCTACTCCATCTGGAAAAACCTGCTTCTTATCCCCACGCTTTGTGTTGGTCAACATTGTATTGGCTTTTACAATTACATTCACTACAGCAGAATCACTATATATTAGTTCTACATCTGTGGTGGTTTCTACCTCAATATTTAGATCTTCGATAGAGATATTTACAGATTCCGTTTCCTGGTCTATACAAGATACAAATCCTATCATGCTTATAAAAAGCATAAGTCCAATCGAAAATCTATTATTCATCATGGTATAGTTTGATACGTATATAAGAAGATACTGTTCCCTTAAAGGTTGTATCTGCATGGGATTATCCAGTATATTCTATCGAAGTAGGGTGATATCACCTTTAAAAAGCAGATTTACCCCATCTATGAATCCTATCGAAGCTTGATAGACAAAGACACCTTGATTCATTGGCTGCCCTCTAAAAGTACCATCCCATCCAGAATTGAAGTCGTTTAATTGCAAATCAGTGCCTTCCCAAACCAGCTCTCCGAATCTATCAAAGATCTGCATGCTATTGACAATTGTCGCAGCGGGACCCGCAAAGACAGCTGTAAAATCGTTTCTTCCATCACCATTAGGAGAGAAAGCGTTAGGGATAAAAACGGGTCTTACATTATTGACAAATATCGTGACGGAATCCACATCCACACATCCATCTTCATTGATCACTGTGATTTCATAGGTTGTCTGGCCAGGAGGGGTTACCGTCAGATTGAGGCAATCGTCACAACTCAATAGTGTATCAGGAAGCCAGGCTATATTCACATTACTCCCAGAAGGAGAAAGTAGCGCTGCTATATTTGCATCAAATCCTAAATCTACGGTCTGATCTGGCCCGGCATCGATAACTAATGGTGGTGGTCCTTCCAAGATGGCTTGAATCTCACTTTCACATCCTTTGATATCTATGATGCCTATATTATATACTCCAGCAGTCAAACTAAAGAAATTAGGGGAGCCGACAAACGGACCACCATCTATTGAGTAGGAATATACCGGATCTCCACCTGATCCACGCACAGATATCACTCCATCAGTAGAATCACTACAGTTGGGATCCACAAGATCTTCTAATGCAATAGCTATATCTGAATCTATTTCACAGCACTCTGTAATCACTACAGTTTGAATCTCAGTAACTATACACCCTTCATCAGTCTCTACAGTCAATACTACAAACTGCTCTCCAATAGCTGGATATGTCACAGTGAAAGGGCCATCTCCCGTGGCTGTTGCTGGAACCGCCGACTCTCCAAATGACCAAGATTTACGGATTATATTTCCTGTATCGAAGGAAGACATATCGACTACTTCTATAGTCCTATCACATTCGATAGAATCTGGTGAAGCTATAAAGTCAGCTACAGGACCCGTAAAAACAGACGAACCTCCAAACTCTATAGAAAAGCCATTTCCAGATTCACTAAAGTTGTTTACCAACAAACCATAGGCTTTTCCTTGTTCTAGATTGACTGCTGAAACGAAGTTATTATTTCCAGCTTGGCATCCGCAAGTCTCCCCTGCATCTCCATCTGACAAAGACAGACCAGTAGGTCCCGTACAAGGCTCCCACTCACTAAATGGAGCGCCTACATTTTCTCCTGACAACATACATCGAAGCTCTATGAGTTCACTGCAGTCTCCTACTCCGAATGGTAATTCATATAAAGCAAAATCCAAATCATCATCTTCTTTCAATGGAGTTAGTGTGAAGGAAAGCGTGCCCGCCTCCTCTACTGTCCACGTATACCAAGAACTATTGGATTCTGCCCAACGACAAGTTGAAGAATTACATGCCGATTCCGGTAATACGTCTGCTGTCAATCCAGTACCTACTAGTTGCTCTACCACAAAAGGAGATTTATCACATAGGATCACTGAACTAGGGCAATCAGATGAAGGATCAGGAACGGCATTGAAACTATTGACACACAGTCTGAAAGTACCCACATTATCTTCATCCGCACTTACTCGGATATAATATCTAGCCCCTACTATCAAATCTGGAATGATAAACTCTGCTACTCCTTGATTATCAAAATCCGAAGCACACCCTTCCTCTACGAGGTTATCACAATTGCCAGAGTAAAGGGCCATTTCTGGAAAATTAAGCGTTCCACCCGGCAAATTCAAATCTGAATCTCCACTGACGTTGACACTCACAGAATTTCCTAGTGCTATAAAGGTATACCATACATCATTGTCGACATTGGTCAAGGCACTAGACCAGCAACCTGGAGAATCCGTACCAGAGGAAATAGAATTTTCATTTGTAAATTCACCATTTCCTGAACAAAAATCTATTGGATTTTCGATATTCAGGGCACTATTACAAAAGTCATTGAAGACTTGTGCCTGTATGGATATACCGCTGAAAGTAGCTAGTATGAAAAGAAACGCGTATTTGGTTATTCTTGCAGTCATCGGACCTAATATTATGGAGTCTACTTCGAAAACTGATGACTTCTATAAAATGGGATATTCTAGATAAATTCTTGCTTTTTGAAATTTATTGATGCCTACGCATCAGTTCATTGAGAAAAGGAAAAATATCATCCAAAACAAACATTTTTAGATTTGTAAGTTTTCGGAGTAGACTCATGTTTTATTATAACGCCTTAAAATTACTCAAAAGTGCTTTGACTTTGGGTTAAGCTCTTATATTTAAGCATAATTTAATAGATTGCCGCCATAATTACACGAAATTCATGTTTAGGATACCCAATATCATAACCCTAGTCAATCTATTTAGCGGCTGCTTAGCGCTTTTATTCCTATTCCAAAAGGATTTAACTGCTGTTTTGTTCTGCCTAGGCGTATGCTTGTTAGCAGATTTCCTCGATGGCTTTGCCGCTCGTCTGCTCAAATCTTACAGCGAGATGGGCAAAGAACTAGACTCTTTGGCTGATATGGTATCTTTTGGGCTACTACCAGGCTTTATGATGTTTTATATGTTGCAAGGTGGGGATTTTTCCACCATTACCCTTCCAGGTGCAGCAGGATTTATAGTAACCTTATTCGCTGCCCTTCGATTGGCTAAATTCAACATCGATACCCGTCAAAGTGACTCATTTCTCGGAATGCCTACACCTTCAGCTACTCTCTTTATAGCAGGTCTATTGCTCATCTATCGTAGTCATCCTGAGAGTATACTATTCATGTGGCAAAGCCTTTTAGCCATAGGATTGGCGATATCTATCCTTATGGTTAGCGACTTACCCATGTTTAGCTTAAAATTTAAAGGATATTCGTGGAAAGGAAACGAAATTCGCTACATATTTCTCATCTTTGCGCTAGCGATGTTTTTGCTATTAAAAGATTATTCTTTGTCTGTGGTGATTGCCGCATATACCGTTTACTCTTTGGTAAAATATTTGCTCAAAAAATGATTTATATCACAATACCTCTAATATGAAATTCAAAGCACACATCAACATCATGCCACACAAGGAATTATTAGATCCTCAAGGCAAGACCGTCACTAAGAATATGGCAGGCGTGAATGTTACCGGTGTAGACGATGTTCGCATCGGCAAGCGCATAGAAATGACTTTGGAAGCGGACAATGAGTCTTCAGCAAAGACAAAGGTGGATACCGCTTGCGAAAAATTGCTCGCTAACCTTATCATGGAGACTTACGAGTATGAGCTTGAAACACTAGCTTAATCAAAAACACTCCCCTTGCTCTATATAGTACCTACACCTATTGGCAACTTGCAGGACATGACCCTGCGCGGAATTGAGATACTCAAATCTGCCAGCATCATCTATGCCGAAGATACCCGTACAAGCAAGCGTCTTCTTGATCATTATGACATTCAAAATGAACTGCGTTCTTTCCATGCGCACAACGAGCATGGCGTACTGGATCAGCTCATTGAGATGATGCAACGTGGACACGTGATTGCTCTGATTTCTGATGCGGGCACACCTGGCATCTCAGATCCTGGCTTCTTATTGTCCAGAGCCTGCCACGAAAATGACGTCCTCGTTACTTGTCTTCCTGGGGCAACGGCTTTCGTGCCTGCCTTAGTGAGCAGTGGCATACCTTGCAATCGTTTTCACTTCGAGGGATTTCTTCCACACAAAAAAGGTAGACAAACACGCCTTCAGTTCCTCGCAGAATTACCTAACACCTTCGTGCTTTACGA
>JALZVN010000010.1 GCA_023299965.1 Saprospiraceae bacterium
CGATTTTTTCAAGAATCCTGATAGATGCATTATTTGCTCTTGCACTTCTGCCTACTATCTTTTCTAGTTTGAGCTGTGTAAATCCATAATGCAAACAAGCGTGAGCGCATTCACTGGCAATGCCTTTATCCCAATGCTCTTTTTTGATTCTGTAGCCAAGGTCAATCATGCCACTAGAGTGTCTTTTTAGACCACACCAGCCTAGATATTCCTTAGTGGATTTATCTTCTATTACCCATCTGCCAAATCCATTTACTGCGAAGTGATCATAGCTCTTAATAAAGGCTTCTGCTTCCTTCACATCCTTGAAAGGGATATCACCAGTATATCGCAATACCTCCGGATTTGCATTGAGTAAGTACATGTCTTTAGCGTCGCTGAGGCGCTTTTCCCTGAGGTAGAATCGCTTTGTTTCTATCATCCCCGCAGGGTTTTCTGAATCACCTCATACATTTTTTTCGCAGAGTCATCCCAATTGTATTGTGCTTTTCGAGATTCAGCATTGTGTATTAATTGCTTGGAAAGAGACTCATTATCAAATATTTTAATCATGGCCTCAGCTATATCATTAGTATCATTGGGGTCTACTAACAAGGCTGCTTCTTGAGCTACTTCTGACATAGCGCTGTCTTTGGACGTAATAATCGGTACACCGCATTGCATAGCCTCTAGAACTGGTACGCCAAAGCCTTCAAAGAGAGAAGGATATATGAAGCACGCTGCACTAGCCATCAACTTAGCCATGGTCTTATCTTCAACGTAGCCTAGAAATTTAATTTTATCCTTGCTCTTACTGTCTAAATAGGTTTGCTTGATTTGCTCAGTCTTCCATGCACTTCGTCCTGCTATGAGCAGTTGGCTTTTTGGATGCGTCTGGTTGAATAAGTCAAAAGCTTGAATGATTCTGCTTATATTTTTACGTGGCTGTACAGCGCCAACATAGAAGAAGTATTTTTCTCCATCTGCATATTGTTCTTGGATACTTTCTTGCTCTTGAGCGCTTATCGGTTTGAATATTTCTCTGCTTGCATTACCTACCACACTTGTAGCCTCTGGTTGGATCTGTTGAAATTGTTGGAGAACGTCATTTTGGCCATGACTAGAGACCGAGACTATATGGTCCGCTCTATTGACGTATTGAGGGATAAACTTTTGATAAAACTTCAGGACGGTATTGGGGATCTCTCCTGGATAATGCAAATAGGCCAGATCATGCAAAACGTATACTGTAGGGATATCTGTTTTGATAGATAGGTGTCCATCAAAAGATATAAATACATCTGGTTTATGTTTTTTGAGTACGCTAGGAATAGCGTACTCAAACCATAGATACCATAGAATGGGGTGCCTAGAAGGAATTAGCGTTTTTACAGACTTTACATTGTCCGCAAAAAGGTATTCTTTGGCTAAGGGGCGATCATGAATGAGAATAAATTCATCTTCAGGATGATTCGCTACCATTCGCCTAACTATCTCATATGTATACCAACCCACTCCTTCGAGTTTGTCTTTGATTAAGAAGCGGGCATTGATGGCTATACGCATTAAGAATACTAGTAATATTATTAAAACAACAAGGGTAAAGTAGGTCAAATTTACGCTTATTGACTCATTGATTACTACTCGTGAATGGATAATTATTGGCTAATCCAGCTGTGAGGGGGCATTTAGATGACCATAAAAAAGGATAAATCAGGTTTTAGATTTTACCATATTGGATAAAAACACTTGTATATATGCTAAAATTTAGGATTAATTCAGGTTTTAGAAAATAGCGCATAAACGGCATTTCAGAGATATAATCAGTTTTCTAAAGTGAATTGATATATATTTAAGGTATACAGTCAACAAAACTACCACTTATGTCAAAAACGCCATCTAACAAATTGTACAAGCTTATCAAGGATATGAGCGCTATGGAGAAGCGCTATTTCAAAGTAGTTGCCAATAAAAAAGGGGATGCCTCTAATAAGTATTTGGTCCTTTTTGACGCTATAGATGCCCAAAACAAATTTGATGATCAAATCTTAATGGAGCAGGTCTACGAAGGAGGACTGGTCAACAGAAAGAAGTATTCAGAACTCAAAGGATATCTCTATGAAGTGATCCTGAAAACCCTGCAATCCTTTGATGAAAAATCTTCTGTGAGAAATAGGATGTCTAATTTTATGCATAACGTAGATGTGCTTTTCAAAAGGGGGCATATGGAGCTATGTAAAGATGAACTCAAAAAGGCAAAAAAAATAGCCACGCACTATGAAGAGTTTGCTACACTATATGAAATACTTCGATGGGAGAAATGGATTGCTCATACTATGATCGATGCGGATTTTCTGCATGAAGAGCTGAGTCGTATAGCAGAAGAGGAGAAGCGTTATGTTGAGCAATTAGATCTTTTGTCCCAGTATCGAAATATATTTTTAGAATTATATCTTAAAATAAAAAGTAAATCTAATCTTGATGATATCCAACACATCGTCAATAATGAACTGATTACCAAGGAGCACTCTAATTCGCATCGAACAAGTGT
This sequence comes from Saprospiraceae bacterium, assembly GCA_023299965.1. GTDB lineage: Bacteria > Bacteroidota > Bacteroidia > Chitinophagales > Saprospiraceae > JALZVN01. The sequence continues at coordinate 2,531 of JALZVN010000010.1, forward strand.
ATTGTTCTATCGCTCCAAGGCACTACTCGCATTTATTCAAAAAGATATTCCATCTTTTGGAGAGCACTCTAAAAAACTTCTAGAAATAATGGAATCCAAACCACATTATTTGAAGGAAGAAATTTCAGAGTATTTATCTGCATTACACAATTACTGTATGTTTTGTGTTCTTAGAAATGACTTTGATACCCACAATAAAACCAATGAAAAGATCAAGATGATTAAACCTTTGAATAAGGATGATCAAATGAAAATTCATCTTCAATATATGCACAATCATTTTGTATACTGTATTCGCACAGGAGAATTTGAGAAAGCAAAAAATAGTTTGCCAGATCATTTTAAGAAAGTTAAGACCTTTAAAACGAAGATATTTGATGATCCGCAGTTCTTCTTTCATTATGCTTATATCAACTTTGGATGCCAAGAATATGATGAAGCACTATTTCATTTGAATAATTGGTTAGATATGCCAAGTACGATTGATAATCCAAATCTTCAGATGCTTTCCAGAATATTCAATCTGATACTGCATTATGAACTTGGAAATTTTGTGCTTGTTACTTCATTGATTAAATCTACTTATCGTTTTCTCAAAAAAGAAAATCAACTGCATGGTATAGAAAAGTCCTTTTTGAACTTTATCAAAACGGTTATCAAGGTCCAAGGCAAAAGAGCTACCAAAGAATGCTTCCAGGACTTTAAAGAAAATCTAATGAAAATTACAGAAAGCAATGAAGCGAGGATCAGTGTATTTGATCTAATGTCATGGGTAAATAGCAAATTGCTCAATATGAGTTTTGCAGAGATAACTAAAAATAAGTGGGAAAAAGTAAGATTGGAATTAGCAGTAGCTAACTAGACGAAGTTTGTGTTGGATAAAAACGAACACAAATAATTTATCAGA
>JALZVN010000011.1 GCA_023299965.1 Saprospiraceae bacterium
GCTATCAGTTCTATTGCGAACTATGTCCCAGCGTTGGTGAGCGTTTTCTTTTTTCTTGCGCTACATTATATACATACTGGCTGGATTGGACATCATCCAGAATCTAGCTGGGCGGGCTCTTTTGAAATAGTAGACCTCAAAGACTTAGTCAAAAATATAGCAGTACTTGGATGGCGCTTTTTAGATTTTGGCAGATTGGTTTTACTTTTCTCCTTGATGTATTTAGCATACCTTTTCACTTTAAAAGTTCCAGATAAAAAGGTTATTAAATTACTAATCTTTTTAATCCTCCTATCCATTATTATTTGCCCAGTATTACTACTCCATAAAGGTTTAGTACTGCATAGATATCTACTCCCCATATTTTTGGTCATGCATATTCTTTTTTGGTATTTATTGATGCAGTCTAAGCTGCCTATGAAAATGCAAAAGGGATTATTGATGACCGTATTGGCTAGTCTGTTTTTAGGAAACCTCTGGGTCTACCCAGCTAAGATATCTCAAGGTTGGGATGCTACCTTAGGCCATATTCCTTATTATCATTTGCGAGATAATATGATCCATTATTTAGACGAAAATAATATCGCTCTTTCGGATGTCGGTACTGCATTTCCAAATATAGGAGACATGCGAAACTTTGACCCTAGTGATCAAAGAGAAGGATTTGCAGAATACGACCTCAGTCGAAATGAGTATTTATTTTACAGTAATGTTTACAATGATTTTAGTGATGAAGAATTAGATTTGCTAGCATCAGAAGCTTGGAATGTGCAGCAAGAATATTATTTTTATCCCGTATGTGTGGTCCTATATAAAAGAGAAGAATGAGAAAGCTAAGTTTAAAAGAATTGAATCGACTAGATGTAGATAGCTATAAGCAAAAGCAAAAACATCCTTGTATCATAGTCTTAGACAATGTGCGTTCTGCTTTGAATGTAGGCTCTGCTTTTCGTACCACTGACTCCTTTGCCTTAGAAGAAATCATACTCGTGGGCATAACCGCTCAGCCGCCTCATAGGGAAATAAGCAAAACAGCCATCGGAGCTACCGAATCGGTCTCTTGGAAATATATGCAAACAGAAGCAGAAGTGATTGATTACTTGATCGAGAAAGGCTACAAACTTTTGCCCATAGAACAAGCAGCTGAAAGCACTTCATTAGAGCAATATGAAGTTCAGTCTGATGAAAAAGTGGCTCTTATTTTTGGGAATGAAGTAAAGGGAGTAAGTCAAACTTTCATGGATGCTGCAGAGGATTGTATCGAAATACCTCAGTTTGGAACCAAACACTCTTTGAATATTAGCGTAAGCATTGGTATAATATCATGGCATTTTGTCGAAAAAATGATAAAAATCTAAATGATTATGCAATGTTTGAGTGATTAAACACCTTTAGGAAGTACATTGCCAAAGAATCCTGAAAATCTAATGAAAACAAACTCAATAAATAGAGAATAGCCATTTGATTTATTGTTTACAGAATTAGTTATAATGTTGAAAAATAACAATTTAGATACAGAAATAAAGGAATCACTTAAAAATTGGAAGGAAATTATCGCTTCTTACCAAGTTCCTGATGATAAAAAAGCTGTTTTTCAGTTGCTAAATACTTTTTTACCCTTCTTAGCGCTATGGGTATTAATGTATTTCAGTCTTGAATGGTCGATACTATTGACTATTGGGCTTGGGCTGATCAATGCTTTCTTCATGGTGCGAATATTTATCATTCAACATGATTGTGGTCACCAGTCCTTTTTTAAGTCTAAGAAACTTAACAATATAGTTGGATACGTTTGTAGCCTGTTTAGCTCTATACCCTACAAATATTGGGCAAAAGTACACAACTTCCATCATGGGCACAATGGGCAACTAGAAGTACGAGATGTAGGTGATATTCCGACTTTAACCGTGGCTGAATATAGAGAGAAATCAAAATGGGGAAAACTAGGCTATAGAATCTGGAGAAACCCAATCATAACTTTTATCATCGCTCCTGCTTTTTACTTCATTGTCTCTAACAGGATCCCTATGTTTAAGGATAAGTTGAAAAACATGAAGGCTTTGAGTAAAAGCCAACTTAGAAATAACTTACTGATTTTAGTGTTGTATGCTGGTTTGGCTTTCTTGATCGGCTGGAAGCAATTTTTATTTATTCAGTTGACCCTGATCTTCCTGTTTGGGATTATTGCCTTTTGGTTTTTCTACATTCAGCATCAGCATGAGACGTCTTATAAGCAATGGAAGGAAAATTGGGACTATTTGCTTTCCGCCATCAGAGGATCTTCTTACTACAAACTGCCACGTGTATTTCAATGGCTAACGGGCAATATCGGTATCCACCACATTCATCATTTGAGCAGCCTTATTCCAAACTACAATTTGGAGAAGTGTATGCGAGAAAACAAGATCCTCAACAAGTATGTCACTACGATAGGCTTTTGGGAAAGCTTAAAGATGATGAAGTATAAGTTGTGGGATGAAGAGCGTTGTAAAATGGTTTCTTTTGACGAATATTATCGTCATGAAGCAGCTAAAAAGCAGGCGGCTTAAACTCTAGTCCCTAGCTCAATTGCTTCCAGGTCTTGCACTTTTGCATTATCAATAGTAAACCGCAAAATGGTTTTCACCTGATGTATTCCTACGTTTCCACATGCTCCAGGGTTGATGTGCAAGAAATTGTATTTCTTATCCATCATGACTTTTAGGATATGAGAATGACCGCAAATGAAGAGTCCAGGAGGATTCGTTTGAAACATCTCCGTTACCCGTTTATTATATCTTCCGGGATATCCCCCAATATGAGTGATAAGCACGTCTAAGCCTTCACAATCAAAACGTAAATTTTCAGGATAGATAAAGCGCAGTTCCTTGGTATCAATATTGCCATAAACCGCCTTAGTTGGCTTGAAGTCTTCTAGCCTTTCGATGAGTTCTATATCGCCAATATCTCCGGCATGCCATATCTCATCTACTTCTTCGAAGTATTTAAAGACACTATCTGGTAAGGAACTGTGGGTATCTGATAATAATCCTATTCGCTTCATGTTTACTTTGTCAATTGCTGGAATATGTCTTCTACTGAAGTCTTCTCTAGATTTAATTGTAGTAAGGTAAGTTTCTTTTCTACCACGAAATTAAATACAAACTCTCTTAGGTCGATATCTTTTG
>JALZVN010000012.1 GCA_023299965.1 Saprospiraceae bacterium
TAGTCTATCGAAAAAATCTTACCTACTAATAAAAGTTTTAGCCTTGACTAGTTTTCCCTTCTTAAAAACTTTATAATATTGAGTCGATTTAAATTCTTTTACAATCTCATGCTTGGTCTTAATAGGCTGACCGACTTTAAACCTCTTTTTTTGTTCCTCTGTCCAGTCTCTTGATGATAACCATGTATTTCCTAAGAATACATTTATGCCACTGACACTACCCTTAAAAGAATAAAATTTGTGGTTCTCTTCATCTGGTTTTGCGTTCCTTTTAAAGTCCTTCAAGAATGCAACTATCTCTTTTCTTGCTGTCTTGAAAGAGTTAGTCTCTTGTAGTTTTTGATATATAAATCTAGAAGCATAGCGTTGAATTATTTCACTTTCTTCAACATCGACTACTTCATTAGAGATAATTCCTTGAAAAAATCTATTAAATTCTCTTTTTTGACTAACCAGAATAGGACACTCGAATCTAATAAAAGCTGGTAATAAAATATGGTAAGGGTCAGTCCACAGATGAGAACGTATACTTATGTTATCGGAAGCACAGAATTGATATCCTATTTCCTTTCCATAGCCACAGAAGTCTTCCCAAACGCTTATTTCTTTGTAGTAGTTATAGTGGCAATATTTATCCTTTAGTTCCAGTTCAAAAAACTGAAAGATAAGATAACTCAGAATAACATCCTTTTGGCTTTTGAGTCGTTCTGCACAATATATCTTAGCTGTTTGATCTCCATCAAAACAAGCTGTACTTGTCTCTAAAAAAAGTAATTTTTCAGCAATTTTCTCTTCAAGGAAATAATCGTCTTGTTGCATCTCTAAAACACAGTCCACGAAGTACCTATAAAGTAAGGGCAAGCTATCTAGAACTACATCAACGTCAAATTCCACTACTTGTAATAAATCTGGGTTTCTTTCCAATGCATATAGCTTACCAGAGTCCTTTAGGTCTGCTCTATTTAGTTTGACTTGACCAACAAGGAAGTTCAAACTCAAAATCAACGAAAGAATTATTAGGACTATCTTTTTTGACATCTATTGAATCACTCTAATTAAATAATGTTTTAGAATTTGGTTTAAACTATGAAGCCAAACTACTAAATACTACTGATCAATTTATTCTTCAAAATACTCTAAAAAGCACAAGGCACCAAAGTTGAACAACTTTGATGCCTTGTGCTAGAGCTAAATGCTCAGGTGGACTCCCGATACATCGGGACAGGTTCTGGTGGTTTCGAACGAGTGCGCTTAGCAACCCTAAAACCTAACCCCTTACTCCACATAGTTTTGAAGAAACACCCCAATCTTACCGATACTAGATCCATCTTTAAATACTTTGATGATCTCCTTATCAGCATTCACAACTACAAAAGTAGGTGAAGCAACCCCCTTGGTCTTTTGATAGAAACCTTTGAAAGAGTCATTGTCATGTATATTCTCCCAATGGATATTATTTGCAGCAAGGTACTTTCTTACCGTTGAAGCTTTCTCATCTACTGCAATACTAATCACATTGATATTGTATTGATTAGAGAATTTGGTGACGTATTTTTTATTAGCTACACAGGTCTTACAGGTTGTATACCAAAACTCTAGTATCGTAAGCTTATCTATTTTATCATGAAGATTAAACGTCTGTGCCTTTAGGTTTTTAAACTTGAAATTAGGAACGGTCATTCCCTCATCCAATACGATAGCCCCCTTTGATGTAAATTCATCATCATTGATCAGCTGACCAAACATATTGCCTGCAAACAAGGCCAAGGCTACAAATAACAAGTGTTTCTTAAATTTCATTTTTGAGTATTTTTTGTTTTTTATCTTCTTGATTTTCATAAATCCTTACTTGTCACATATAGAAAGGACTCATATAAATACTAAATATACAACAAGATTGCCAATACACATATTGTAGATACAACTAAATTTCATTCAAAATTCAAATAACTCTGACAATCCATATACTGTATAAGTCTCCCCTTCATACACTAGTTCTCCTTGCACGACACCCATACCAAAGGCAAAAAAGAGCAAATTGCGATATTTTTTGAAGTGCGAAGTAGTTAGTCTGAGCTTCGATTCGCCAAGATCAATCTCTATGTCAAGTGGCAATTTCTTGAATCCTACTCTCTTAGACTTAGTCACTGTATAGTCTGCCATCGCCAAAGCTATATCCTTAGCTCCAGTTTTGGTATTAAGATTATAGACATTGTCGGTGCATATATTGATCGTCTCCTCCGGTGAGATCAAATGAATATACAAATCACCAAAATCAGGTGCATTCAAATAAAAACCATCGTACTTGAATCCTTTGAATACTACATTGACAATATTTCCAAATGTCTTTAGATCTTCCTTGACCCGAAGCCGCTCAGAGATGACATTTCCTTTAAAACGCCTCCCCTTATACGTCAAGGTCGCATTGGTAGCATACATATCAAACAATATTTCGTCTACCCCATAATCAGCTGTATGCTCCAACTCTTTTTCGAAATCAATACGAAGGTCATTGGTAGTGCTCACGATACTCCTTAGTTTGTCTTTCTCGTACACATAAGCAAAGTCTTTTGAATCCACACACTGCTCGAGATCTACATCTTTGTTTTTATAATTCTCATGACCTTTCAGCTTGATCCAGTCTCCATCGATATTGAAGTATAAAAAGTTACTCGCTTTGACAGTCTCTTTTTTCTTGTACCGATTATTATCGATGGCGAAATACACTTTGCCAGTCTCCCCTTCTCCATGAAATGAAAAATAATCAGAGTAATCTCTATAGCCTGCTTCCTGCGCTAAGAGGCTATAGGTAAAGAAGCTAAATAAAGTAAACAGAAAAATGCGTGTATAAGTCATCAACAAAGCATAGAAGGTCTTTTAGACCAATTATATAATACAATTGGTATTAATGATAATAAAACACACACCACTGCCCATAGGTTCTGTCCCGTTATTTAGCTATTAATTGGACAAGGCAGCGTTTGTCATCCTTAAAAATGAATATACTTTTGCATCCCTCTTCATTCCTTTTATGGAGCCCATATTACTCATATGCCCCTCCTCCATATCTGTCATCAACAGGATTTTGCTGTCCGATAGGTTCCTCTCTCTTAGTTTAGCCGCATAATTAGCGACTTGCCATATGGGTGTTCTTTGATCTTTGTATCCTGCTACCAATACGACATTAGGATATCGTTGCGGCTTGATATTGTGATATGGAGAATATTCTTTCATGTATTCATATACAACTTTATCTGAAGGGTTGCCTAGTTCTGAGTAGTGGCTCACAGTCCCCGATAGTTTCTCATTCATCATAGTATTCACTACGTCAAGATAAGGATGACCAAGAATAACGGTATTAAATAAATGGGGTTTGAGATTTATAGCTTGTCCTACAATAGTTGCTCCTGCACTATTCCCATACCCCACTAAAGAGCTGGTACTGGCAATTCCTTCTTTTACCAGATGCTTTGCACAGGCGATATAATCCAAGATGGAATTCTTTTTTTGTAGCTCCCTTCCAGCCTTATGCCATTGGGTACCCAGACACGCACTCCCCCGCACATGCGCAAACGCTATGATGTATCCTTGGCTTAACAGCACAGATTCTAATCGACTAAAATAAGGCTGCACTATCGAACCATATGTACCATATACTTTCAAAATTACTCCAGCATTTTCATTCCGGTAGGCTCTATTGGAGGTAATAGTAATAGGAATTTTCACACCATCATGTCCAGTTGCCCAAATTCTTTTGCTTTCATTGTACTTATGCGCCTGAGATTTTAGATTATTAGTTCCAGTAATTTTCTTCAATTTTTTGGAGACAAAATTATACTCATAGCTTGCTCCAGGATTCTTAGGAGATTCAAAATAAAACTCAAAGCTATTATCATCAATAGCTTTAATCAAATCGCATTGACCAAGTCCTAAATCAAGCTTTAATTTTTTCCATTTCTTTTTTCCGTTCTCCAAATACTTCAGCATGGGAATTGAATTATCAAAAAACAAAGCCACCATTTTATCCTTCATAACTATTATATCCAATACAATATCTTCTTTGGGTGCGGTGCTTACAGTATTTAACTGTTTAGGATTATCAAAAGAAGATGTCATGATGCTGCTTCCTTCTGTATCACTATTGACTATCAGATGCACATCGTCTTTGGCATAGGGCACACTCATCACACCGTCTTCCCTCTTTTTGATCATCTCCAAATCTATTTTGGATTCTCCCATTTTTACAAGGTGTATTTCATTTTCTGTAAAACTTTGAAGTGTGCAGAACAATTGCTTTCCACTTTTCGCCACTTCAACATCAAAATTCTTATCCTCCTCATAGTATACTAAAGAGTCCTTTTGATTGCGAACATTTCTGTACATCAAACTACTAGCCCTTTCTATATCATCTTCTTTAGCGTACAAGACATCTGAATCTGTAGCCCACTGAATTGAATACACGTTGGCAAAATAATCTAAAGAAATATCCTCCCCAAACCGCTGTATAGAAACAAATGCACCGCTCACTCCAGGCTTGTTATAAGTAATCATGACAAGATCTTTTTCAGCGTTAGGTTTAGTGCTCGTTATGAATCCGTCACTATGCGCATACTGAAAAGCTGTAATATCAAAGACTTTTTTACGTGTCGTAGAGTCTACTTGGTAGTAATAATTTACATTATCCAAACTATCTGCTTCGGAATAGTAAGACCCAGGCTTTCTTTTAATATCCTTTACTTTTTCCTTTACATAAAACCCACTTAGTTTATTGAAAAATTTTCGCTGGTACCGCTTCTCTTCAATTATTTCATTATCGGCAAATTTATTTTCCGCTACGACATATTTGATCAACTTTTCTTCGTGCTTAGGATCCGCCATCCATGCCAAGCTATCCACTACCTTATCATCATGATAGTCGTACACTTGATGCTCTTTGTATGCCATGGGTAGGGGCATTGCTCTTTTTGTGGTGATATTAAAATGCTCAAACTGATCCTTTAGTGGCTTCTCTTTCTCTAAATCAGATACCAATTTATCGTTGAGTTTGTATGGTGGTTTCGATTCCAGATTGTCCCAATAAGAGGGATTATAGTTTTTCTTATAATACCTTAAAGCAGAAAACTTTGTCGACTTAAAAATAGTCGAATCAGGAAAGGGTTTTACATTCTCTGTTTGAGTATTGGTTACAAAAATTTCCATAACAGATTCTACAAGATCACCTCCTTCTTTGATTTTAAACCTGTTAGGATTTTTTCGTCTATACTTGATCTTATCTATAAAGTATAGACTATCTTTCTTCTTGTATTCCATAGATACCTGATAATCCAATGGAATCGATTTTTCAAAAAATCCAAAAATTCTTTCGCCAGCTAGTTTATATTCAAACTTGACTAATGCAAAGCTTGATTTAGTGATATAGGCTCTCCCAATATAAATAGGATGTTTATTTTTTTTTCTCTGGTCACTACTAAATTTTATTCTGGCAGTCTTTGGATAAAAAGAAACGACATGACAAGCTTCTCCATTTATCAATTCTGGACTTTCGTTTTTGAAAATGTATTTCCTTAGTAAAGATGGATTGAAAAAATCATACTGATATTTTATTTTGTCAAACGCAAATAGAAGTAATGGATCTGTATAAATCGAATAGTTTAGTCCTAGTCTACTCCAATCTTCTGAGGATCGTGACGCTATAATTCTTTGCTGATCTCGCTTAGTATTGAAGTCTTTTAATAATTGTGAACCAATGCTATAGCCTTCCGCATCAAATGCATAAGTATTGTCATAATACCAATCTTCCCATATCTTTCTGTCCAATTTCTTTTGAGGATAGCCAGTATAATAGGTCTGAACTATACCTTCATTGAGCTGAATAAAATCATCGCCTTCCTGTATCGTTTCTCTATATAGTGAATTGTATATCACATCTTCCGTGCTATAATTTTGCTCTACATTCTTGATGGCTGCTTTAATGATTTTAACAGGCTTGATTGGCTTTTCATATTTAACTACTACTTCTTCTAGTATCTGTCCATCTGCCTCCATGGCAATACTTACATTTTGTGCAGTACTCGTTTTTTCAAAGTAGTAGACCTGCTCCTTGTATCCTATGTAAGAAACGATGAGTGAATCTGTAGCTCGGAGATTCGCCTGATTAAAAGTAGCGACTCCATCAATATTCGTGGAAGTGCCCACTCCTGATTTCTTCCCATAGATATTTGCAAAAGGAAGCGGTTCTTTTGTCTCTACGTCTAGGACTGTAATGTGAAGATTTTGAGCAAACAGATAAGTGGGTAGGATGAATAAGAGGGCTAGGAGAATTCGCATATTGTGTGGTATCGTTTATTGTTGTAGGCTTCTAGATTCTGTTTCCTTTTCAGAGAACATTCTTCAACCCTATGATCAGCTCTATAGTGTAATGAATATGAATAAAGTTACATTAAATCAATTTTCGATGTACATTTATCAATAAACAGATTGTGTCCGTCCATGATATAGATTGACCGTTTTT
>JALZVN010000013.1 GCA_023299965.1 Saprospiraceae bacterium
TTCCTATCAAAAAAATCAATGGGCAAAGGATAAAGATATTTTTAACGTTTAGAAAACAGAGCAGTCAAAATTGCGTTTATAAAGTTAAAGTGATGATTAAAATTTTTACTTTCATATTATTTTCAATACTCATAAGTGCACAGCTTTCTGGGCAAACGGCGCATAAACTACTGAGATCAGGAGATTCGCAATATGGACAAGAAGATTTTCAATCTGCTGAGGAATCGTACAGGAAAGCGAATCAAGAAAAGCTATCTGCTAATGGAGAGTATAATCTTGGTAACTCTATCTATCAGCAAAATAGATTTGAAGAGGCCTTGAATCATTACGAACAAGCTGCGACTCTAAGCAATGATCCCAAAATAAAATCGGATGCATATTACAATCTTGGGAATACCTTTATGAATATGCAGGAGTTTGAAAAAGGAGTTGAGGCTTATAAAAATGCCTTGCGTAATAATCCTGATGATGGTGATAGCAAGTACAATCTCTCTGTAGCTAAACAGCTTGTAAAACAAATGCAGCAACAACAGCAGCAACAACAGCAACAAGAAGGAGGAGAGAAAAAGGAAGAAGATCAGGAAGATCAGCAGCAACAACAAGAACAACAACAACAAGAACAACAAGAAAACCAAGATCAAAAAGGAGAACAAGATCAAGAGCAAGAGAAACAAGAACAAGGGAAACAAGGTGAAGATAAAGAACAAAAAGAATCCCCAAATGGTGAAGAGGTAGAGAAGAAAGGATTGGATAAAGAAGACGCTGCCAGGCAGCTAAAAATCGCAGAAGAAGAAGAAAAGAGAACGCAGCAAAAACTTCGAAAAACGGATTCTAAACAAAACAAACAAGAAAAGGATTGGTAATCATGAGGACTTGGTTTTTGTTGATCGGTATGATGATGATGTCGCAGTTTAGCACAATACTGCTAGCACAGGATGTTGAGATTTTTACAGAGATTAGTCTTGATACTATTTTGGCGGGTAATAATTTGACTGTACGCTTTAAAGTCAAAGGAGGAGCAATAGCTAATTTTAAAGGGCCTGAATTTACAGGTTTTGAAATCTTAGCGGGTCCTAATGTCTCGTCCTCTTTTAGTATGATTAATGGAAAGGTTGATCAAGAAGCTTCATATAGTTTTATTTTACGTGCCTTGGCAATAGGCAATCAAAAAATTAGAGAAGCACAAGTTACTGTTGGAGAAGCTGTTTATACAACCGAAGAAAAGTCAATCCATATTCTTGAAAATCCAAATGGCGATATTATGGATCAGTTGGAAGAAAAGAAGCAGCCCCCAAAAAAATACAAGAAAAAACGCAAGACCTATAAAATATAAACATGCATAAAGTTTTTCATGTTCTTTTTTTAATCATTTCTATAGGTACCAGCCTAGAAGCTCAGTATTTATTCAAAGCAGAATCAAACGCAAATAGAATTTTAATCGGTAGAACCTTTGAGTATTCTGTTGTTCTAGAAGATATTGATTCTAGAACGTTTCGACCGCCTAGTTTTGATGGATTCGAAGTCGTTGGTGGACCATCTACCAGTAGATCTACTTCGATTATTAATGGAGTTTCAACTAGTGAATTTAAGTTTATCTATACACTTAAACCCAAAGCTGTTGGAGATTACATAATACCTGCAGCGACCGCCATGTTTGATAATAAAAAGATCAGATCTAACCTGGTGAAAGTGATAGTCCAAAAGGGGAAAACGGGTGCATCAAACCAACAAGAACTTAATAATGACATGTCAAAACAGATGTTTGTTCGCGCGGTTCCGTCGACGGATACTGCATATGTCGGACAGCAAATAATACTGGAGTATAAAATATACTACGCTATTAGTGTGCGAGGCTATGATCAAGTGGATGAGCCAAGTTATGATGGATTTTATGTTGAGAAATTAAGAGATATTGGACAAAACAAAACAATAGAAATTGTTGATGGTGAACAGTACAATGTGACGACAGTGAAGAGGGTAGCGTTGTATCCACAAAGGACAGGGAAACTAGAGATAGAAGCGTCTAAGTTTAAACTAGGGGTAAATGATCCGACTAGGAAATCGCGCAGTATTTTCGCACCAATAAACTATTTTGTTTTTCGGACAGATCCAATCCAAGTAGATGTGTTAAGACTTCCAGAGGGGGCACCTGCTTCATTCTCGGGAGCAGTGGGTAATTATACTGCACAATCGGTAGTGAATCCGCCGACCTTGACTACGGATGATGCGCTTACTATTTTGATGAACATTCAAGGTAATGGCGATGTCAAACAGATGTTGCCTCCCCAAGTTATTTTTGATGATAATCTAGAAGTCTATAATACTTCAGTAATTGAGAAAAAGGCGGTCCCCAAGAGAGACTATTTCCAAAGTTTTATGCAGGTAGAATATACAGTGCTACCAAAGAAGGCAGATCGATATCTGATAAAACCGGAGTTTACGTTCTTTAATCCAGATAGCGCAAGATATATAACTATCGTCACAAGTGTAAATAATGTGATGGTTAGACAAGGGAAAAATAAGAAAGTAGAGCAAGCAGTAGTTTCAGAATCTGATGCGATGTCTAATAGCCTTAGACCATTGCTGACTAATGCTTCATTTTCTACTATTAAAACGAGTGCGTGGGTGCAAGGTCCTTTTGGAAAAGCATTGTATTTGATTCCATTTTTAGCGATGGGAGGTATATTGCTATATCGACAAAATGAAATCAAAAAGGGGAATATCGACCCTGAATTAATAAGGAGAGAGAAAGCGGCTGCAGTGGCAAAACAAAGATTAACCACCGCTGAAACGTACATGAAGAATAAAGATAGCGCGTCGTTTTTTGATGAAATAGCAAAGTCAATCTTCGGTTATTTGGGAGATAAGATGAATGTACCTTTTTCTGAATTATCTCGAAATAATATTGTCGCGATTCTAAACAAAAAGCAAACTAATCCATCAACAGTAGAGTCTCTGTCTACATTACTAGAGCGATGCGAGATGGCACGCTTTGCAGGCATTTCTGATGATAACGCCATGCAGGAGGTGTATACTTCTGCTCATGAGATAATATCTTCTTTAGAGAGTACTTAATAGATTCAAGGATTTTTAAAACGTAATCAGATTTGACAATACAAGAAGCACAGAAGATCGTTGACGAGTGGATCAAGACGATTGGTGTCCGTTATTTTGATGAGATGACCAATACAGCAGTGTTGATGGAGGAAGTAGGGGAAATGGCACGACTAATGGCTAGAGTGTATGGAGAGCAATCTTTTAAAAGACAAGAAGACGAAGACAATGCTATGGATAATCTATCGGCGGAAATGGCCGATATTTTATTTGTACTTATCTGCTTGGCTAATCAAACAGGCATTGATCTTCAAACCGCTTTAATCAAAAGCCTAGAAAAGAAAACCAAAAGAGACAAAGATCGTCACCGTAATAATGATAAATTGAAAGAGTAGC
>JALZVN010000014.1 GCA_023299965.1 Saprospiraceae bacterium
TCGTACCACTTACCATCTAAGTAGGTCTGTTTGATCAGTGCCTGGCATCCCATCAATGACCCCGGGTAAGCCTGCGTAGAGCTCCCCTTCCTAAATGACATATGATGCGCCGTCAGTGGCTGTAGAATGAATTTATTTTCACGCACATCCGCTAAACTGACTAGTGCAGCTGTTCCGCGAGAGATGCCGTCCATAGCATGCGTTGAGACCGAACCAAAACCTAGCTTCAACAAGCCTTCTGCGGTCTTGCCAGAATAACTCACTTGCTCAGCTGCATTCACCTCAGGTCTCATGGCCTGATTCCAACCATAGGGGCCTTCTTTTTCAGATAGCATCTGCTGAGGTGCACGAAAGTCAAAGCGAGCATTTTTCACCTCTGGCATCCCATAGCCACTATATATATCTACAAATGATGGGTAGATATATTGTCCATTCATATCTAGCTCTACCGCAGCATTCGCTGAGCCTTTGCTGCCGCTGAGGGTAACTATTTTGCCATCCTTGATTTCGATAGACCCATTTGGGAGCATAGAGCCATCCGCTTTTACAATGGTCGCATTATAAAGTAGATAGTGTCCATTTCTAGCATCTTTCACGCCGTTTAGCGGAAAATAGTCTTGCGCTGATAGTAGGACGCTGCAACAAAGCAAACACCATACTAATCCAATTTTTATATTCATATTTTTTCGTAATGTTCTCGGCTAAAATAAGGGATAATTTTGGGATTTTTATTTTTGAGCTACATTATCCTTACTGCGTGTCGCTTATCTAGGTAGAATAGATCCGTTTGGGTGTGCCCCATCAGTCTTTTAAAGACACATTTCATGTTGCCTTTAAAAGACTGATGGGTCGGGTCATCCATGACTCCGCGTCCGCTCCGGTCCTCCACTGCGTTTCGGACTCCCGATAGACATCGTGATCATTCCTACCCCTCACACAAATGATTCTATCTTATTTGTTGAAGTAGTAAAAATATTGTTTTCAAATAGAAATGTTGATTGCGAGAACGCGAAATAGATTGTTTAGACCTCAAAATGAAAGTAATCTAAACAGGATGTGCGCGTCAGATATTAGATGGAAATTATTAAAGTACTGATTATGGAATGTAGACATTAGTAATTGAAGTTACTATTTCGCAACCTTATGGATACCATTATTTAAACCAATATATGATTACTACATTGGCATTGGCCTTGATTTTGGCAAAGCGTTTTTAATAGAATCAAATAACTGAGATGGCGAAAAAGGTTTGCTAACGACATCATCCATTTTGTATTCCTCTAGTCTGTCTTTAATTTCTTGGATTGACGCCGTTAATGCCACAATAGGTATTCCAGCTTTTTCACTTTCTAAACTCCGTATTTGGCGGGTTGCCTCTATCCCGTCCATATTAGGCATTTGTATATCCATCAGGATAAGATCAAAGTCATGATGCTTTACTGCTTCTACAGCTTGTAGACCATCTTCAACAATAGTAAATTCAGCGTTCCATTTTTTGACGACTTTACTTACGACCATCTGATTGACCTTGTTGTCTTCAGCAATTAAGATGTGGTTACCTCTGAGACATTTAATGTCACAAGCTTTAGATATCGGTGCAACTGTTGCTTGTTGTATTATTTCCTCACCCAAAAGTAAATCAATGTCAAAAGAAAAGATACTCCCTACTCCAACAGTACTCTCGACCCATAGTTGACCTCCAAATAAATTAACTAATCCTTTAGCTATTCCTAATCCCAAACCAGTACCTCCATACTTTCTAGTAGTATCTGAAGACGCTTGCGTAAAATTTTCGAACACGGCTTCTAATTTATCATCTGGAATACCAATCCCCGTATCTTTAACTGCAAAGTGCACTCTCAGATGTTCTCCATTTAGGGGCATTGTTTTGACGATAAATGTAATGCTACCTTGAGAAGTAAACTTAATAGCGTTACCTAATAAATTACTTAATATTTGATTGAGCCTATAACCGTCTCCAAGGACATAACGATTTAGGTTTTCATCATCAAACTCTAAGTTGATTTTCACTCCTGGTTTTACTTCACTATTCTTAAATAATTTGTAAGTGTTGTGCACAAATTCACTCAAAGAGAATCGCTTATTTTCTAATGTCAACTTATCCGCATCAATCTTAGAATAGTCTAAAATTTCATTTATCAAATGAAGAAGATTGTTCGCTGAAAAATTTAAGGTTTCCAAATTTTCTAACTGGTCGGTTCTTGGATTCTCTTCCAGCAAGATATTTATCATACCAATGACTCCATTCATGGGGGTTCTAATCTCATGACTCATTGTAGACAAGAAATTTGCTTTTATTATAGCCGCATCTTCCGCGTCTTCTTTTGCTATTTGCAAGGCAGTATTGACCTTTTGTTTTTGGCGGTTTCTCCAACTCAGAAATTGAAGTATTATAAATAACAATACTGCTAATATTGTAGTTAGTATCCATTGCAAATTTTTAATAGACTTCTCTGATTTTAGCTTGGATATTTGAACTTGCTGCTCAAGATGTCTTGACTCTGTTTCGAAACTGGATTGAAGCTCCAATACCTTCTTATTACTTTGTTCTTTAAGATTTTCCTTTTCAAGACCCCTTAGTTGGGATAGATATTTATACGCTAAATCATGCATACCCGTACTGGCATGAGCCTCAGACAATCTAGTATAAATTTTTAATTTTAAATCAAAATATTGCGCACTATTAATTATTATCTCAGCTTCTTTGTAAAGTTCAATTGCTTTTGACTCTTGATTTTGATTGGCATAAATGCTACCAAGTTCAACTAATACTGCACCTCTTTGTAAAGTATCGTTTAATGTCGTAAATTTCTTTAACGCCAACTTGTACTGCATTTCTGATTTGGAGTCATCATTTCGATCCCTATAAAAACTGCCCAGTCCAAAATGACTCCATGCAACATCCACTTCAAGAGAGTATTTTTTACTAACATTCAAGCTTTCAACAAGCCTCTCTTCTGCTTCTTCAAATCTGCCCAAATCACTTAGTGAGCTATACGAATTATACAACATAGAGGGCATTAGCTCATGATAATCTATTTCTTTAGATAATGCTAAACCTTTGTCGTAGTAAAACAAGGCTTTTTCAAACTCTTCTGTATCATCATAAATACATGCAATATTATTACTGATAGCTATTCTGAGTTTACCTAGATTATTTAAATTTTCAGAATAATGGAGCGTCTGAATGTACATCTCCAGTGCTTGATCAAACTTACCTTCTAGATAATAGGTAATACCTATCCCATTCAAGCTATATACATAGCGAGTAGAATCACCTATAGCCTTTGATAGTCGAAGTGTTTCCTTATATATTTTTCTAGATTCCTTAAGGTCACCCTTAGTGTAAGTTAATTTAGCTATCAACTCTGAGTTGAGTATATATTCCTTGTTCAATGTATCCCCCTTACTTACGTACTCTTCTCGAATCACTTTTGAAAAATCTAACATCTCTTCTGTTCTACCGAGATTTTGATAGATTTGAATTTTTCTTTGCTGGAATTTTAAGTTTATTTTTTGGAGGTTTTCTTGCGACGAGAGCGTTAATGCCTGCTCTATATAATCTAAGGATTGATCCGGATTTGAGGCAAGGGTAATGTCCACAAGAGAATCTAGAATACTTAGCTTAGACGGTACATCTTGGGAATTTTCTAGTTGAGACAAAAAACTAGATCGTTTGGATTCTTTCTGAGCAAAAGACATAACAGAAAATACACATATGAATAAGCATATGTGTAAAAACCTCCATGAATTTATTTGCCTTCTTGACTCCACGTTATTATTAACTATCTTAAAATAAATCACTTTAAAAGTGAACTAATATATAATTCCCTAGGGAACACTTGTTTGTTTTGTATTTAGTCTTTTCTTAAAAAAAAACTGTGTTTCAAATAATTCAAAATTCCTGCCATTTAAATCTAATACTACAATACCGCATATATGATCATTTTTTTAACAAATTTGCTTTAAGAGTAATGTGATTGACTATATTATCACCATTAGAGATTTAAAAAAGAACAATTTATAAATTCGACATTCACCCCAATCCATTTACCTTGGTATTACTACCATTCACCAATATGATTTCTATTAAGCTGTTTTTATGTTTATTTTTACTAATAAAGAGCTAAAGTTGTTTATTTTAGCAAGTAATATCTCAGTTTGGCTTAGCACTTTGAAACACTAGAAAGGATTCCGTTTATCAAAATGGGGTCCTTTATTTTAGTTTCACCCTATAGTAAAGTTTAAACTGTTGCGAAACTTATAAAATCCATTCGCGATTTTTTTAATTGTTGCAACACATTGATTTAATTCATATTTTAAATCGAAAGCGCAATTATGCTTTAATCATACTCTGCTCCAACTGCAATGAATAGAATTCAAAACACACATACCTTCACATTTACTTTAACTGTTATAAAAGAATGTATATCATATTTTAGTGTAGTAGCCATTATACTACTTTTCTCTTTTCTAACAATACCATCAACTTATTCGCAAATCAATACAGATAGCTTACGTTCGATTTATCAGAATTTAGAATCCCCAGCTGAAATTCGACAACCTTCTTAATTAGGCATTAACGCAACGCAATATCATGCCTTATAATCCAACAAGCTTACAATTGGACAACATTATTAATAGTGTCAAAATCACTTTTAAAACTGCTGCCAATGTAAAAGGCATCCAAATCACAAATAATATATCAAAAGGAGTCAATGTTTATGCTGATCCAAACGCACTTAATACAATATTCACAAATCTAGTAGATAACGCCATAAAGTACACTCCAAAAGGGGGCAAAGTAATGCTAGAAGCCCGTGCAGAAGCAAATTAACAACTTAAAATAAGAGTAAGTGATACAGAAGTCGGTATGGAAAAAGATAAGATTAATGAACTTTTCTTGCTCAACAAAAATAAAAGCGAAATAGGAACTTTTGGAGAATCAGGCACTGGCCTAGGTCTATATTTGGTAAAAGAACTAGTAGAGTTGAACAAAGAAATCATTTCTGTGGTTAGTGAAATCGGCAAAGGTACTTCATTCGACATTTTGCTTCCCGAAAGAAAATTTAACTAAATAGTTACTTGAAAAACTGGGCAATAAATTTTAAATAATACCCTCTAGCTTCGAACGATACCATACCCACTGAATCAAACCTCTAGCGGCCATAAATATCAGTAGCGCTGCCCATAGCCCATGATTTGAAAATTGATCTCTCAATATAAAATATACAATAACATAAATCATCACCGCCATCAACATCGTCTGCCGCATAGCTCTCGATGCTGTCAATCCAATATAAATTCCATCCCAGATATAACAGGGCGTACTAATGATAGGAAATAGAATCATCCAAAAGAGATAAGGTCTACTCGCTGCGATCAAACTATCCTTATCCGTAAAGATGTGCAAAAACTGCTCTCCGAAAAACAAATAAGCAGCACTAAACAAAGCAGCAAGAACCATTCCCCACACAAATGAAAGTCGAATCGCTTGCTTTAAATTAGAGCTATCATTCGCGCCTTTATATTTCCCTACCAAACTCTCACTGGCATACGCAAAGCCATCCACCCCATAGGACATCCAATTGAGAAACTGGAGCAAAATCACGTTTACTGCTAAGATCATCTCTCCTCCCGTTGCAGATTGAGAATAGAAAAAACCAAAGGCAAAGGTGAGACAGAATGTCCGAATGAAAATATCGCGGTTGATCGATAAATACTTGGAGAGTGCTTTGATCTCGACTGTTGCTTTTTGGCTATAATGCTGAAGATAATCTCGATATTTTTTCCAAAATAAAAAGAGCCCCATCAATAGACCTGCGTATTGAGCGATAACCGTACCCCAAGCCACACCAGCTACTCCTAGACCATATTGCTTCACCAGCAGATAGCTGAGCAAAATATTGACACCATTAATTGTGATAGTAAGTATTAGAGGATAGATCGCATTCTGCATTCCAAAAAACCAGCCCATCATAGCAAAGAGGGCGAGTGTTGCCGGTGCCGCCCAAATTCGAATAGCATAATACTCTTCCACTAAACCATACTGCGCTTCAGAGATATTCATCAAATAAAAGCTCAATTCTCCAATTGGTCTTTGCAAAACGATTACCAAAAAAGCCAAGACCATCGCTACCAAAAAAGCCCGACTCATAGTGAGCACTATCTCAGATTGGTCGTTCTTTCCGAAGGCTTGTGCGGTAATACCCGTAGTGCCCATGCGTAGGAAACCAAAATTCCAATAGACAAAATTGAAGATCATCGCTCCTACTCCAACGGCTCCTAGGTGCATCTCGGATAGTCTGCCCATCAATGCCGTATCCACTGTACTCAACAAGGGTACAGAAATATTGCTGATAATATTCGGTAACGCTAGGCGAAGGATCTCTTTATTCATCGATTGTAAAGGTAGTAAGCATATATCTTTAAAAGTATATCTTCTCCATACTGAATGGTTAATAGGCAAGAAAGATCCCGGACAAAGGATAGTAGCAGTGGAATGCTTAGACTGCCCGAAGCGTAGCATGGTGTAGGGCAAGGCTGTATAAGCAATCCAGTCCGTAGGACCAAGCTGCGTATAGCCTGGTGCAGACGCTTCAGTCTGCATGGCCCCAAATAATCCTACTTATAATATCTCTTACTTTATCACCGTTAATTTCTTACTTTTATGTTTACAAAAACCTTTACGGAGGGATATAGAAGAAAAAACGATCGTATAGTGAAATTTGAAGATTTACTCCAAGACTTTGGAAGCGACTTTGTCAACAACCAGCACTTTATCCTTAACGCTTTATTAGCGGCGCTGTTGGCATATTTATTGGGCAGATTCTATATCCGATATGGCACCACGATTACTAATCGAAAGAAGTTTGCCTCTATCTTTATGCTACTCGCCTTATCCACGATGTTGATCATCTTCATCGTAAAAAGTAGTATCGCCTTATCTCTCGGTCTCGTCGGTGCACTGTCTATCGTCAGATTTAGAGCGGCGATAAAGGAACCAGAAGAATTGGTGTATTTGTTTTTTGTCATCGGTATCGGATTGGGCATGGGTGCCAATCAACCTACGATTACGATTCTTGCCTTTGTGCTTATAATATCTCTTTTGACTATTCGTACATTTCTAGAAAAGAAAACCTTGCTGTCTACTCCAGAAAATATGGTACTCAACATCTCGACACCAAGTCTGGATGTACATAAAATCAATGCCGTATTGGCCAAGCATTTTTCTTTGGTTGAGCTGAAACGACTGGACGAAAACAAGGGCACCTTATTTATATCCTACGTAGTAGAGACAGACTCTATGGACAAAATAGTACATGCCAAAGATGAGCTTATCGCACAATCTCCTGATCTCGACTTTTCATTTGTAGAACAAAGAAATCTTGCTCAATAGATGCGTAGTCTATCCACGCTTATATTATCGCTTTGTATAGTATGCCTGTCCTTCGGTCAAGCACGGATAGAGAGTGAATACAAAATAAGTGTGCCTAATGATCAGCAGGAAGCTCTTTGGTCTTTTTTGCAATCAACTTTTGTGAACAATGCGAAAGATATACTACCTAAAAATATCAAGACTGAGATATCTACGGAGATTTTCCATGATACATATTTTGATGATGCTAACAAAACCTTGCTTGAATTTCAAGCAGGCGCAAGATATCGAGAACGCTACATTGGTGATAGTCTGATTAAAACACTATTGCAGCTCAAGGTGCCCACACTAGATGAATTGGGAATCGCTAGAACGGAACACAAGTTTACTCCAAAAGACAATTTTGACATAAACGATCGTACTGGTTTGCATCCTTTCTTGAAACACTTAAAAAGAAAAGATATAAATGATGTGGATTTGGTTTTGGGGCAGTTTGGAACGACTGCGAGAAAGATGCAAGAATCTTTAAAATTGAAACAGGTTCGTAGACGTATATATGTTTCAGACCCGCAAGGTTCTTTAATGACTTTTACCTTAGATGAAGTATCTGCTTTTCACTTTCCATATTCCCAGTTTGTAGAACTCGAACTCGAACTGAATGAAGTCCGATACACAGATGCAGACTTCTCACAACAAGCCAAACTCGAAGAAATGAATGCAAAAGCTAAGGAAGCCATCTTTGCAAAATTTGACCATATAGAACAAGACCAAACTCCTAAGTACAATAAAATGCATACCGCTATATCTTCAAAACCTAGCGCATGGGTCTATAATAATTTAATGTACATTTTGCTTGGCGGCATCTGCATGTGCGCCATGACCATCTTGATCAAAAACGAATCTCGTCTTGCAAATACATAAAGCAAAAAATACAAAAAAAAGGAGTCCATCGTTTTGGTGGATTTTGGGTGCAGCGATTTTGTTGTTCTTACTATATTTTCTATTGACCGATAGGGCTAACGGAGCTAAGTATTGCGACATGGAAAGTCGTACCGCTGATTTAAAACGATTTGTTACCAATGGGACTTCTTTCAGCCAAGGTCAAACGCAATCCGACCATATGGCACACTCTGGGAAGTATAGTGCAAAATTGGACAGCAAAAATCTTTATGGCCCTGGTTATACTTTTGAACATGTCTATAGTGGCGATGTCTATGAGACTAGCGTCTGGATGAATAATGACAATGGATTTGGGACACTAGGTCTTACAGGTACTTGGGGATATTATGCTGAACAAAAGCAAACGGATAAAACAGAAAATGGCTGGCATAGACTGACAAGAAAAGTTACTATCCCAGTAGGTGTCTATGACGAGAAATTAACCATATTTCCATATACCAATACAGAAAGCAAAGCCATCTATTTTGATGATCTGAAGGTCGAAAAAATATCTAGCGGAAATCCTGCTGCTATACCTATGATCTCAGATGAAACCAACAGAAGACTAGACATCCAACTAGATGAAAGTGAACTAGACAAACTCAAAGAAAAGAGGATAGAAGCATACGCTCGTGGCAGTCTCATCAGTGGAAAGGATGATCTTGTTCCAGCAAAATTACATTCTGGAGAGGAGTCAATTGATGTCAAACTACGACTCAAAGGCGATCTATTGGATCACTTAACTGGACGTAAATGGTCTTTCCGAATTCATACTGATGATGGGAATGCTTGGAATGGCATGAAGGTTTTTTCTGTACACAATAGCAAATCTAGAGACCATCTTTCTGAATGGGTGTTTCACGAAATGCTCAAGCAAGAAGATGTACTCACTACAAAATACGACTACGTAGAGGTGGCTATCAATGGAGAGTCTTTAGGCGTATATGCCTATGAAGAGCACTTCCTAAAACAACTCTTGCAGTCTCAAAGCAGAAGTGAAGGACCTATATTAAAAATAAGTGAAGACGCACATTGGAAATTTGCACCGCGTACTTTTGGAGAAAAATTGGCGTACTATGAAAGTGCTCAAATAGAACCTTTTGATAAAGACGCGCTAAAAAACAGTAACACTTATGCCGCGGCTTTCGAGAAAGGGCAAGAGCTCTTGCATGGATTCACGCATGGGACACTAAAAGCCGAAGAAGTATTTGATACAGATAGGCTGGCAAAATATGTGGCCATTCAAGATGTCTGCAATGCTTGGCATAGCTTTAACTATACTAATCTTCGATTTTATTTTAACTCCGCTTCTGGAAAACTAGAACCTATCGGCTACGATGGGTTTACACCAGATGGACTATATTATAATAGAGATTTATTTATCACTGGTTCACAAGTAAATTCATTAACTACTCAACGCATTACAGCACATAAATTTGTAAAACATTTTCACAAAAAATTATTTACAGATTTCAACTTCGTCAGTAAGTATACACAACATCTAGACAGAATGTCCAGTCCTGAATATTTGGAAAAATTCAAGGAAACAATAGAAACAGAGTTGAGATCAAGAGAACAGTTTTTGCGCAAAGCTTATGTGGATTATAAGTTCAAATGGAATGAGTATTTTGACAATGCTAAAGACATCCACGAAGTCATCGCCCCTACGGAAACACTTTCCTTGAAAGCATATAGAAATGGTAGTGAATTAATTTTGCGTTCTTATCACATGCTTCCATTAGAAGTAATCGGATTTGGAAATAAAGAAATAAATAGCAAGCCAACTGAAAGCATCATTCTAGAATCTTATGACAAAACTAAGAGCGTACTTGAGCAAAGAGTTGCCAACCCAAGTAAAGATAAGCGAATTTTCGTTCGAACTTTAGGAACTGATCGAGTGCTTTCTTTTCCCATATTTAAATGGAATGCGCCAGGTCAAGAGAAAAATCTAGCTGGAAAGATGAAGCAGAATGTTAATTTCTCATTTATTATAGATTCGCCGGAAGCCTATATAATCCCTTCAGGCAAACATGTAATCACCAAAACATTAGTGGTCAAAGACAAACAATTGGTCATTCAATCAGGAGCTGAAATAGATCTACAAGCGGGTGCTAGTATTATTGCCACACACTCTATCCAAGCATTAGGTAATATAGATAGGCCTATTGTTTTTCGATCTAGCCATACGAGTGGTCAAGGCTTAGTGATTGTAAATGGCAAAGCCGAGTCTAGTTTCAAGTCTTGTACGTTTGATAATTTGCAAGCTACCAAACAATATAGTCTTCATACTGATGGTGGTGTGAATCTATTCAATAGTAATGCAAAGTTTTATCGTTGTGTATTTACTAATGCAAAATCTAAAGATGCATTGCACTTAGACAATTGCGAATACGAAATGTATGATTGTGTTTTTCAACAAACCAGTGGGGATGGCATTGACGCCAATTATTCCAATGGTATTATTCAAAACTTAACCTTGAGCAACATCGGAAAAGACGCTATTGAAGTAAGTGGAGGATTTATAAGACTTACCGAAGCATCATGCAGGCAATCTTCAGGAAGTGCAGTCAACGCCAACCAACACGCTACCCTCCAATTGAATAATCTAGAAATAGATACCAGCGAAGAGGGCATAAAAGTTACAGATTTGTCGGAAGCAACGATTAATAATCTTAGCCTCAAAAATATAAAAACAGGTTTAGTCGCCTTTAGAAAAAATGATGAAATGGGTGGAGGTACAATCCATCTCTTCGGACTCGAAGAAGAGAATGTAAGTAAGCGAAATATTCAAGATGTTCATTCTAGTATCTTTCTAGATGATCAGAAATTGCCTAGTCAATGAGACATGAAAAAAAATATCGGATAGAGCACTCCAGCCTAGGCGAAGTCAAGCAAGTACTGCTCTCCCACCCTGTCAGTTTTAGCACTGCCTTTCCTGATAGGCACATCAATAGCATCTACTTTGATACTGCTCAGCTCACCTCTTTCTTGCAAAATCAAGATGGCATCAGTCAACGTACAAAATATAGAATCCGATGGTATGGAGATTCACTTACCAATATCAAATCTCCCCAGCTAGAAATCAAAATCAGAGACAACGAATTTGGCACTAAAGAGATTACCGCTTTGCCAGACTTTGATTTGAATAACACGGAACTAGAAACCATAGCTAAAAAATATATCCCTTTAGAACTAATGCCGAAGGTCATCACACGCTATAAGCGCTCCTACTACATCAGTCACAATCAAATCTTACGGGCTACTGTGGATACAGCAGTCACTTATCACGGTTTTGGAAGGTATCAATATAAAACAGTCCCTCATCTAGACCCCGCCATCATTCTAGAACTTAAATGTGCTAAAGACGAGGTAACTTTTTTATCAGAAGCGTGCCAGCACATTCCCTATCGAATTCAAAAGAATAGCAAGTATGTGAATGGGATTTTTGGAACGAGTTTTTGAGTCCTATTTAATACCTATTCGTAGATTTTAGATTTTATTGAGGAAGATGCTAGGTTTTAGATTTTAGGCGCTAGCGGTCTTTTGCTGCCCCCTCCATCTAGCTGATTGACTTCAATCTTGATAGATTATTTCTTTTCCAGTATTTTCAAATGGGTGTCAAGATTGAATTGCTTAAAAATTAGCTGACTAAGTCTTAACACATAAAACCTAATTTATTTTTCTTTCGGGTACAAACCTCTTATCAAAATAGGCATCAAAAATAGATCACTCAATAAGGCACTTAATAATGTCAAACTGATCAAGAAACCGATATTTACGGAAGGTGGATGCTGCGAAAACAACATCACTAAAAATCCAAAAAACAAAATGACAGAAGTGACACAAATGGCTTTTCCTGTCTCCATAAAAGTAGTATGGATAGCCGCATCTATTCCTATCCCTTTACGCATACTCAGTTTAAATTTACTTAGAAAGTGAATTGTATCATCTACAGCGATACCAAAAATCACAGCAAAGACAATAGATATACCTGCTTCAAGATCGATACCAAAATATCCTAGAAATGCACCTGCTAATACCAATGGAAATAAATTAGGTACCATAGAAATAATAATCAAACGCCAATCTCTAAACAGCAGCATCATCAATAAGCCTACTATCACTATCGCTCCTGCTAATCCATACAACAAACTACTACGGATGTACTCCGCATTTTTATCAATAATCAATCCCGTTCCCGTTCTGACAAATTCAACTTGGCTCGTATCGGTATTGGCGACTATCCAAGAATCGATGTCTTTTCCGATTTGTTTTATGGTATCTGCCCCTACATCTAAGATCCTAGAGGAAATCCTTGCCTTGTCTCCATCTCTATTGACGAGAACGTTGAATTGATTTTGAGGTATCTTATCTACCATGCGATGATACCGATTGAATGTTGCTTCATCTTTGGGGAATTTGTATGCCGCAGCTTTATTCCCATTATTCATCGCATTTATAGACTTGTACACCGTAGACAAAGAAGTGATGGCTCGCAATGGCGGATATTCGCGTAGATGATCTTCTACACTATTGATTTGTTTTGCCACCTCATAGTCTGTCACTTTCAGTGAGTCTTTGGCGATCACCGCAATATCCATGGGTCTGAAACCCGCAAAGTTTTTTTCAAAATATTTAAAGTCTTCAGTAATCTTCTGACCAGTAGGCATATTATTGATGATAGAATAATTAGTTGTGATAAGCGATATTCCGTACAAGGCAATCCCTAATATTGCTACTGCGCCAAAGCTTACTCTCTTTGGATGCGTCTTCGTCACATCATAAAACCACTGCATCAGTCTTGGCCATATCTTGAGGCGCTCTCCTTCCTTTATCAGTTGGTCGTGATCCATCTTTGCCAACAAAACTGAAGTAAAAAAGATAACCGTCAGATAAGCCACCATCACTCCCATAGCAGCATTAAGTCCAAAATCACGAATCGGATACACCTTGCTTGTCACCAGCGAACCAAAACCCACAGCAGTAGTCAATGAAGTCATCAAGGTCGCTAGACCGATTTCCTTGATCGTTACTTTGATCGCATCATGCTTGCTTGCACCTTTTTTGAGTTCGTCTATATACTTGGACATGATATGAATCACATCCGAGGTTCCCACTATGATCATCAAGACGGGATATAATGCAGAGATAGCACTCAGCTCCCTTCCTAAGAAACCCAACAAACCCATAAATACCAACATCCCTAAACCAATCGACACCAGGGCAATCGCTATCCCATAAAATCGGCGATAAATCAAAAACATAATGATCATCACCAATAAACCAGACACTATTGCAGAGAAGGTGATTTCTCTCTTTTGCATCGCTACTAATTCCTTCTGAAAGTAGGCTCGTCCTAGCATATGGTAACTATCAAAATCATACGTCTCTATCAGATTTTGCACATCGATCACCAACTGATCAGCAGCTTCTAGCTGTATCATGGGCACCGTCTTCATTAAGATACACATGGTCTTGGCATCAGGCGAGATTAGATTGTACACAAAACGCTCATCTTCCATGATGCGTTTTTTATTCTTTTCGTATCGCTCAGGTTTTTTGACATCTATAACCGGCAAGGTCGTTATCGCAAAGGGTGTCTTCAATGGGTAGGTAAAGGTCGTCAAGGATTGAGACTGAATCACAGACTCCAGTCTACGTGCTTTGAGGGTCAGGTCATGAAAATCTTCTAAAAACTTCTGTTCAAAAACGCCATCATCTCGTCGGATAGCCGCAATCAGGAAATTGTCGTCTGCCTCAAACTCATCCACAAAATCACGAAAAAACTCAAGCTCAGGATCTCCTTGCGGAAAGAACTGCTCAAAATCAAATGCAAACTTTAGCTGCGTCACATAGTAGGCGCTCGCTGCACTAATCAACAAAAATATGATGAGAGATATTTTACCCGCTTTTCCTGTCATGTCTATTTATTCCGTGTGAATATAACCGCAAATGTAATTTCTTGTTCACCCAATTTAGTCATAGAATACACATATTACGTAGACTGTTAACTACACTTGTTTGACCTTGTTTGGTATTGATCCCACTCTGAGGGAAGTAAACATTTAAAAAGCATCTCTGATCTCTCCCTTTATTGTATTCAGACATATTGAAAAGGTACGGATAAATAACCATGTCAATATAAAATTCCTTTTCTTTGACGGAAGGAAAATTACACACTGTATTTTAAAAAAAAACTGAAATGAAACTCTTAATATATATCGTTTTATTATTCTCTTGCACCAACCTACTGGCTCAAGACTTCCAATTGGCAGGTATAACGTATACTCATTTCCCTAAGCTTTCTTTTCATAATGCAGCCGATAATCAAGAAATCAATTTCACGGAAGCCAGTACCTTTTTGAGCATTCCAATACAGTTCTCAAATGACAAGACTACCATTGTCAATACTGTCAAATACACCCACTTGAGGCCATCTCTGCAAGACTTCCCTTTACTATCTCCAAAAGAAGATGATGAACAACTGCACAAGTTGTCCTACAGCTTCTTGTTTCTACAGGAATTTAACGACAAATGGACATTCATAACAAGATTAATGCCTCTCATTGCCTCAGATTTTAAGGAGTCATTTAGTCAAGATGATTTGTTTTTTCAGGGAGCCGCCTTACTCTCTCGAAAAATGAATGAACATTTGACTTTGGGGGCAGGAGCAGTATATACCGTCCAAACTGGAGAACCGCGATTTTTGCCCGTATTGCAAGTGAAATATGAAAAAGAGAGGCACCTCGTAGATATTGTTTTGCCTTCCTATGTTACTTACCTATACGCCGTAGATAAAAAAAAGAACATCTCTTTAGGATTTCATGCGAAGTTTGAAGGTTCAAGATATAATATTTCAATAGATGAATTTATCGAGGGCACACCTGATGATATTGACAGTGTTATCTATGCAAGGGCTAATGCTGGAGCATTGCTTCGATTCAAGATATTTAAAAAGTTTCACCTAGATGTATCTGGTGGAATAAGCACTGCCCGCAGATATCAATTTGAAACCGATCAAAATCAATCTTTTAACTTTGACCCCAATGCAGGAACTTTCATTGGCTTAGGGCTATTTTACATTCCTCTAGGATAGTTGTTTTCTTATTATACCAATTGTAGTTTCTAATGACATTAAAGTAAAATTCTAAGTGCAGACTGCATGTACACATCAAGACGTGGTCGGAAAAATTTTCTTGTCATACCATTTGAAATCTTGGAAATACATCGCGAAACCGAAAGGTGGAGCTCGACAAAGGCTTGACCCGACTGTAGTGTAACGGAATGTCGGGGCGGAGCCGCGTAGAGGTGAGCGGTGGTAGTGGGGCCGACTTTTTTCGTCGGCAAGAACGGACGACGCGACGGCGTACCGCTTTTTCTGCGGTACAGGCGGCACCCCCAAACAATACCTATTGAACTACAAATCGCATAAAAAACGAAGTCCATCTACAGTAGTCGATCTAGGATACCCTCTAATAAAAAAGGGTGCAAAGAAATAATCCTTTGCACCCAATATTTTTTTGAAGTAAGCTTCAATCTATATTCCTAATGCTTGTCCACCACCTATCTGAATCGTCTCAGCAGTAATGAAAGATGCATCCTTGCTCGCTAGAAAAGAAACTACACCTGATATATCTTCAGGCTGCCCTAATCTTCCTAGCAAAATATTGTTTGCCCATGAAGCGAATACTTCTGGCTTGGTAGATTTGATTTGCTTATGGAAAGGCGTATCAATAGTACCCGGAGAAACTGCGTTTACTCTGATCTTGTATTCTGCCAAATCCTTAGCTAAAGCTCTTGTGATGGCGTGTACACCTGCCTTAGACGTACCATAGATACCAGCTCCAGGTCCACCCGCATTCCATGCCGCGTTAGACGTGAAATTGATGATAGAAGGATGCTCTCCTTTCTTCAAGTATGGTATAGCCGCTCTTGATGCAAAGAATACGGAGTCCAAGTTTAAGGCCATTACTCCTCTAAAAAACTCTGTTGTCATCACCTCAAATCTTGATCTTCCTCCTAGTCCTCCTGCGTTATTTACAAGTGCATCTATTCTACCGTACTTCTCTCCTATCTTAACTATATTTTCAGTTACTGCTGCTTCATCGGTAACATCAAAGCCCATGTAGTGCGCATCCGCTCCGGCAGCGACAAGCTCTGCAGTTACTTTTTCTCCAACTTCGTGGTTTCTACCATTAAGTATGACAGTAAATCCATCTTTACTTAATCTTTTGGCTACTTCTAAACCGATACCACTAGTGGCTCCAGTTACAATAGCTACTCTTTTATTACTCATTATTTTATATTTTTTTAGATATGGGTTAACACTTTAAAACTAGAATAAAAGTAGTAAATTTTATTGATTGTCTGTATGGAACCTAGACTTTCTTATTTGTGACAACTACTAGATTCTAAATTTTAAGTACATGCTACAAAAAACACGGATAGCAAACTTATTCTCTACCTAGTCACTGTGTGAAAAATCTTATTTTTTCACACAATTTAGCGCTTCAAACGCTCTAAAGAGAGAAATTATGCCTTTGCTAGGTATAAAAAACAATGAAACATCAAATAACTTGATGTTTCATTGTTTATACATTTAAAATTTCAATTTCATTACATAAAATTGATCCTCCAAATTTTATTCATACCCAGGATTCTGAGTCAAGTTCATATTTCTCTCTCTCTCATCTTCAGGTATTGGTAACAAATAATCGTCAGGAGAAAAAGCTGGTTTCGCACCTTCTAATCCATTAGGACCAAAAACTTCATCTCCCATTTGTCTTCTTGCGATATCAAACCATCTGATACCTTCAAAAGCAAACTCAATTCTTCTTTCTTCCATTACGTCAGCAATAGTAGCTGAGCCTGTCAAATCTGCAGGTATAGCACTAGGAGCTACTACGTTAGGTACACCAGCACCAGTCACTGTGTTTCCACCTGCTCTAGCTCTAGACCTTACTTCGTTGATTAACGCTGTAGCTTCACCTGCTCTACCAATTTCTATAGCAGCCTCTGCAGCGATTAATAACACCTCTGCATACCTGATCATAGACATGTTGTGGCTTGTTGCTCTTGCGTTACCACGGTCAAATGCGCCTGGAAAACGAGTATACTTAGCGATGTAAGGCATGTTGCCAGCGTGCTCGTGACCACTGATAGTAAAGTTTTCAAAAGTCACAACTTCACCTCCGATACTAGCTTCTTCATCAAAAGATACTGCTCTTCTATAATCACCTGCTTCGAAAGATTCATATACAGACAATAAAGGTACAGCAACTGACCATCCGCCACCTTCATTTCTGTCATCTCCTCTGATACCAGTCATTGGTGCGATTTGATCATAAGCATTGTCAGGAGCCTCAAAGTTGTTATAGTCCAAAGCGAAGATTGGCTCTAATGAGCCATCAATAATGTCAGCATTAAACAATGTCTGAAAATCTGGATCCAATGCTAAGTTATATGTACCTGCATTCGCGATTACTTCTTGAGCTTCGTCATATGCAGCTTGATAGTCACCCATAGTCAAGTATACTAATGCTAAGTAAGAACTAGCTGCAGCCTTAGAAGGTATTGCTCTTGAAGGCTGCGTATTAGGCAACCAAGTTTTAGCAAATTCTAAATCTGCGATAATATTTGCGTAAACTTCATCAACTGGCGTTCTAAAAATAGTAGCTGCAGCTTCTGCATCTACTATAGGGGCATCAATATAAGGTACTCCTCCAAAAAGTCTAACCAAGTTGAAATAATAAAATGCTCTAGTAAAGTATGCTTGAGCGGTAACTGGATTCTTTTGAGAATCATCTACATTCACTTGTTCTGCACCAGCAATAGCTAGATTAGCTCCTGCGATTCCTTGGTAAGATTTTGGCCAGAACTCAGTAAGCATACCATTACTAGCCAATGTTGTCATTTCATCCATTTCTACTCTTCTTGTTTGAGTAGACTGTAGATTTACCATATCAGAACGCAACATCAATGCGATAGATAATTTTCTTCCCCAATATTTTTCATTGATGGCGTGCGTCAAAGCTCCATCAACAGCTGTTTGGATATCACTTGGAGTCTGAAAAAAACCATCTGGCGCCAACAATCCTTGTGGCTCTTCAGTTAAATCTGCACATCCAACGATTCCTATACTTACAAATAGTAAGAGTATATATTTAAACGTTTTCATGATATAATTTTTTTAATATTAAATTATTAATTTCCTTTTTTTTTAAAACTTCACATTAAGACTTAAAAGCACCGATCTTATAGTTGGATAGTTACCAAAATCAAATCCTCTTACCACATTACTTGAAGTATTTCCTGGTCCACTTGATCCAAAGAAATTCGCTTCAGGATCTAAACCAGTATAACTCGTGAAAGTTAACAAGTTCTGAGCACTTATTGCAAACCTTACATTACCTATTCCAAGATTTTCCACAACACTTGAAGGTAAGTTATACCCTAAAGCAATGTTTTTAAGTCTGATATAACTTCCATCCTCCACAAACCTAGAAGAAATCTCTCTATTACTATTGTTTCCTACACGAGGCTGATCTGTATTAGTATTCGATGGCGTCCAGGCATCATTGAAATAATCTACCGTAGTATTCGCATCTCCGTTATTCAACTGTACATCTGTCAAGTTAAAAATTTCACCTCCTTGAGATCCTTGGAAAAAGATATTCAAGTCAAACCCTTGGTATGAGAAAGTGTTGTTAAAACCAAAAGTGAAATCTGGATTAGGATTACCAATAATCGTTCTATCTGCTTCCGTAATTTCACCGTCTTGCACACCATCTTCATCCGCAATATCAAAGAACAATGGATCACCAGCAACGCCACCTTCTAGTGTAGCTGTTCCTTCTGGGAAGTCTCCGCCTTGATATACTCCTGCATAGTCAAATCCCCAGAATAGTCCTACTTCTTCGCCCTCTCTCAAGATAAAAGATCTGTCATGTGAGAAGTAACTAGGTGTAGCATCTCCAAAGAAATCCGCATCATTTATAAGAGCAACTACCTCACTGCTATTTCTTGAAATATTGAAATCCGTATTCCACTTGAAATCACCTTTTACAATGTTTTTAGTGTTTAAAGACAATTCAATTCCTCTATTGTTAATCTCTCCTAGATTAGTAAGTATTTCATCACTAGCAAAACCAAAATATTCTGGAATACCGTTGTTCCCCAAAATCAAATCTTCTGTATCAATATCATAAAAGTCAAAAGACACATTGATTCTATTGTTTATCAATCCTAAATCAACACCCAAGTTGATTTGAGAGGAAGTCTCCCATCTCAAATCTGGATTAGCAGGCTGATCTGGCGTAATAGCAAATACAGTTTCTCCATTGCTTGAAGCATAAAGACTAGCAAATCTTGCCAAAGATTGGAAAGGGCTGATCGATGGATTCCCTGTTCGTCCCCAACTCCCTCTCAATTTCAATCCTGATACTACCTTGCTGTCTGCTAAGAAAGCTTCTCTATCCAACTTATAAGCGATTGCTGCAGATGGGAAAATCGCGTGCTTATTATTAGCTGCGAAGTTTGATGCACCATCTCTTCTGATAGTTGCTGTCAACAATAATTTATCATCAAAATCATAGTTAACTCTTCCAAACTGAGATTCTATCTCTACATCTGACAAAAAAGAGTTAGGCTGCAATAATCCTGTCGCAGTTCCTAATGCATGGAAAGAGAAATTGTCTGAAAGAAATCCTGTTCCCGCTGCAGAAAATGCCTGTGTATTGCTTTGTTGGTAAGAGTATCCCGCCAATAAAGTCAGACCTGATTGTCCAAAATCTCTGTTATACGTCAAGTAATTTTCACTAATGATATTCCTTCTATTAGCGTCAGTAATACTAGCTCTACCATCTACTGCTGATGCAGTAATAATCAATGATGAAGGTTGATAAATACCTCTTCTTTCATTTTCAGAACTGAGACCAAAAGTTGTCTTGAAAGACAAGCCAGACAAAATCTCATAGTCCAAATAAACATTGGCTCTAAAATCATTCGAAGTAGTTTCATCTACTCTCTGTGTAGCTACTGCGTAAGGGTTGTCAACCTCATCACCAATCGCATCATTGGTTGTAAATTGTCCATTTTCAATAATTGGCTTATCTGGTGCAAATCTTGCAGCTAGTGATATTACATCATCACCTCCTACAGTTACCGATCCATCTGACTGAGTGGTAACCCCATCTTTAATCCCTCTAGAACCAAATAGATTGGCGCCTAACTTCAACTTCTTTGTAGCTTGAATATCCAAGTTCGTAAGGAAAGTCGTTCTTTCAAAACCAGAATTAACTACTACACCCTCTTGGTTGAAATAGTTACCTGAGACATAGTAATTTACCTTCTCAGAACCACCCGCTACAGAAAGTTGGTGCTGTTGCGTGTGACCATCTTCATAGATTTCGTCTTGCCAATCCGTATCTGCATCTCCCTGCGGATATGGTACTGCATTTCCTTGATTCGCTCTAATTTGATTTTGGTAGTCTGCAAATTGGTCCGCGTTTAACAAGTCAAGCTCGTTAGCAGTAGACTGTGTAGCAAAAGAAGTATTAAGCTCTACAGACAATTGACCACTCTTACCTTTTTTAGTAGTTACAATAACAACACCATTAGATCCTCTAGATCCATATATCGCAGTTGCAGATGCATCCTTCAATACTTCGATAGATGCGATGTCATTTGCTTGAGGAAAAGAAGCCCCTACAAAACCATCCACTACGATCAATGGTGCACTACTTGCATTTATAGAAGTATTACCTCTAATTCTGATATTAATCGGTGCACCTGGTTCACCACCGTTGTTAGACTGTACGTCTACACCGGCTGCTCTACCCTGCAATGCTTGTGCCGCATCCAATACTGGAAAGGCCGTCAACTCATCCTCTGTCACGGAAGCCACTGCACCAGTAATGTCACTCTTTTTTCGAGATCCATATCCTACTACTACTACTTCGTCTAGTGTTTCAGAATCTGTAGCCATAGTAAACGTGTAGTTGACACCATCACCTACTACTATTTCTTGATCTACATAACCTATATAACTATAGACTAGCACATCTCCATTAGTAGCGTTGATAGAATAAGAACCATCAATATCTGAGATCGTCCCAGAAGTAGTCCCTTTTTTCAATACACTTACCCCGATTAAAGGCTCTCCTGTGTCATCTGTCAAGACTCCAGATACCTGGGCATTCAAGAAGGTGAAGGAGGAACATAGACATAAGGTTATGGCTATGAAAAGCGTTCTAAATTGCCTTTGGTCTAGGAAGGTAGACTTCCACGACAGGCTTGTTTTTCGTGTGTGATTTTTCATTTTTAACATGTTTTAACTAATAAATAAAGTCAGGTCGCAGATTTCGATTTCTCTCTTTGGTTGACCAATTAATTGGTCAACCAATTTCTGCCTTGCCAAAAGTACCATCTTTATTACCCTTAGCCAAAAAAATATTGTAGCAAATTTTATTATACGTATTCTAAATACCTCCAAACACTAAGGTAGTGCAGTCTTATTTCACCCTCATAATCCTTCAATTATACTCATCCTGCCATATAAAATTTCCAGAACAATAGCGCAAAACAAAAACACTAATCAATTGATTATAAATACGTTATGTGAAAAGATCTATTTTAAAACACAGAAAAGTTCTCAACAATGCACTTATAACACTATCCGCACGCAAAATAAACACACTAGACTGACTTTGATTTGGGGGTGCCGCCATCCCGAGAAAAACGGGAGTCGTCGCGTCGTCCGCTGTATCCCGACACCATATTTATAAGGGTTATGTCAATCTTAGAGATGTATAGCAACTAGTCTTCATTAGCACCTAATATATATCGGGATGCCGCTACCACCGCTCACCTCTAACGCGGGTTCCCCTTGTCGAGCTTTGATGCCTACGGCATGTCGCAAAGATCAAGATGAACACAATCAAAAATGAATCTTTCAAAAATTATTAGAAACCTAGTACATCAAGATAATCCAGCAAAGCCATTCTACTCGTCTGTCCCCAAAGATGTGTTTGAAACGTGCAGTTTAATTTTCAAAATTAAGTTGGAAGTGTAATCCTCTACTATTTATTCTAGCAGCCCATCTTCATAACCATGTTGGCAAGTGACACACAACTCTAACCCAAATGACCGGGCAAACAAGTTCGTCTGAATATTCAAATTTGAAAAGACAAAAAAAATTACGATGCGGTAGTTCTCAATTCGACTTTTGCTAAAAACAATATTTCGCAGTTAGAATTTAAAGAGCGTAAGA
>JALZVN010000015.1 GCA_023299965.1 Saprospiraceae bacterium
CACTAGTAAGCACTAGTATTTAACAAAAGGGTAAAGTAAAAACATTATGAAGTCCATCTTTACACTCCTATGTTGCCTATGTGGGTCGCTCTACATGGCATCAGCACAAGAGTTGATACTGACCATGCCTCAAAAAATGGTTTCACAAAATGAAACTGTTTCAATAGATATATTCACTGTTGATTTTGATAGTATTGCCAGCGTTCAGTTTTCTATTCATTGGGATACTTCAGTAGTGGCTTATTTAGGAAACAGAATTGTAGACTTAGATTTAGTAGCAGTAGGGGAGACAGATGCTTCTGCAGGTACGCTTCGAGTGAGTTGGTTTGATATTGAGGGGCTAGGAGTGAGCTTAGAAGAAGGACAAGTTTTTCTTGCTTTAGATTTTTTGGCGGTTGGAGAGATAGGAGACCTTAGTCCAATCAATATTGATGGTGATCCTTTAGCCATTCAAATATTTAAGGCGACAGATATGCCTTTCGTTTTTGATTCAATACCATTGGCAATGGAGCAGGGTATGGTTGAAATCATAGCCGATGCGCAAAATTCATTCGAAATTTTGAATTCAAATATCAGTGATGTGCCATGTACTAATAGCGCCACGGGTTCTATTGATTTAGATGTCAATCAAGATGATGTATTATATGAGTGGGCTGGACCAGATGGCTTTGTAAGTAATTCAAAAAATATAGACGAGCTAATTGCTGGAGAGTATAATTTACTCATTACAGACAGTTTGGGTATGTTATTGCTGGACACCATTTTTACTATTTTTCAACCATTGAGTTCATTGTCGGTGAGCGATATTATTATTACTCCTTCCACTTGTGATGCAGATAGCGGTAGTGCAGAAATTGAAATAATTGGAGGTGTTCCGCCATATGAGTTTATTCTGGATTCAGGAATGCAGTTTGATCAAAACAATCTTGGCTCACTAGCTGCGGGGAGTTATACCTTGACCATTACCGATGTGAACGACTGTAGCGTTTTGACAGATTTTGTCATCGGTCAGTTGGACAGTTTAGACTTTAGCCTTGGCGAAGATTTGACATTTTGTGCAGGATCAGAAGTGGAAATTATAGCAGGAGAATTTGCTAGCTATTTGTGGTCGAATGGATCTAGTGCCCCTAGTATCACTGTCGATGATGGGCAAAACTATTCTGTGATAGTCACTACTATAAGTGGATGCACGGCCAGTGATACGGTCAATGTTGAATTTATAGAAAGTGTAGATTTGCAAATTGCACAAGAAAATATAATTGTTTGTCCAGGAGACTCGTTGATACTGTCTGTCAACGGAGGAGTTAATTATGAATGGATTGATCCCAATAATGATTTAGAAGATACGCAAGGAAATTCTATTCTAGTTCAGCCGAATGAAGCTACTGTTTACACCGTGATATCGGAGTCAGAATGTGGCAGCGGTGAGTTAGAGATACCAGTCGCTGTTTATACTGTCGTTGCGACGGCAGGAGAAGATATTTGTGTTCCCGCTGGTGAGACCGCGACTCTCCAGGCGAGTGGGGGTGTTACTTATGAGTGGTCTGGGAGCGAATACCCATTGAATCTTATTGACGTCGCTAACCCTTTTAGTAATCCTTTGGACAGTACTCAATATTTTGTGAGCATAGTAGATAGAAATAATTGTACGAGCTTGGATACAGTGACTGTTTTTGTAGCAGATGATCCTGTGTCTTTCATACCCCATATCAATATGATTAGCCCCAATGGAGACGGAATCAATGATGAAGTAGACTTTGGAGATATCAATAAATTTGGAACCAATAATCTTAGAGTATTTAATCGTTGGGGAAAAATTGTGTATGAGAAATTAAATTATCAAAGTGATGAAGAGCGATTTTCTGGAATGTTTAATGGGCAAAAATTGCCCGCTGGAAACTACTATTATGTTTTATCCTTTAGGAATGATCAAAAGATAAAGCAGACACTTTGTATAATCGAAGAATAGAGATAAACGTATTAGTTTGTTAGTGGAAAGTTTGCCCTGGGTGGTACTTGGGTAAGCCTCCATTAATTTTTTTTACATAGGTCTATCAAGATACTTACTGTAGTAGTTAGAATGAATTTCTAACTATATGTTTTATTGTGAAAACCGGTTCGTAATTTTACGAACTGGTTTTATTTAAGCTATTTGAAATTTAAGTTTCTAAAAAGCAAAACAAATATGTCAACGAGGTTTAATATTTGCTTACCCTTAATAATGGTGTTTTTTGCGATCCAATGTGTAGCGCAACAATTGCCGGAGCGCAGTACCAATGACTCTAATGCATTTATTTGGAATCCTGCTATGACTAGTGTCAATGACTACTGGGAAGTCGGAGCAATCTACAAACAACAATGGGCGGGATTTGACGATGCCCCTCGTACGATTACCGCTTCTTTTCAATATCCTTTTTCGGATAAGAATATGAGTCTAGGAATGTACATCATGCAGGATCGGGCGCATCCATTGACTTTCAACGCGATTGGATTCACGTACAACTATCAGGTCAAACTTAATATCGCAAAAGATGATTATTTATCTATTGGTCTCACAGGAAATTATGGAGAGTATCGCGTCGATATGAAAAATGTCATCACTTCTGATGGCGTTGATCCACTTACTCCACTCGATGGCTCGAGTATGATTATTCCGAATGCTGGAGCTGGTTTGTTTTATGCTACCAATAAGGATAAATTTGATCGCAACACCCTTTACCTTGGTGTGAGTGGAAATCAGTTATTGTCTTCAGATTTGATTCTAGATGCTGAAGATCAGACCATCAATCTGGAAAGAGTTCCTCACGCCAATGCCATTATTGGAGGAAGCATATTG
The DNA here is from genome assembly GCA_023299965.1 of Saprospiraceae bacterium. GTDB lineage: Bacteria > Bacteroidota > Bacteroidia > Chitinophagales > Saprospiraceae > JALZVN01. The sequence goes on from JALZVN010000015.1 coordinate 2,837, forward strand.
TTCCATTCAGATACCTATTTTGAACCTTCTATCTGGGTTGATTATGCAAGTAAGAATGTTGTTGATCTAAATATTGGCGCTCGTATTGAGCAAGAAAACGTCTTTTGGGCAGGTATCAATTATGCTACCTCTCAAGCAGCTTCTGTGCAAGGAGGAGTAATCTTGACGGATGGAGCGTTTAAGGATGGTCAACTGCGTATAGGTGGTTTGGCTAGGTACAATTTAGGAAGATTGGGGTCTAGCTTAGGAGTAGGGTATGAGTTTTATTTGGCGTACAGGTTCTATGCGAATTAGAGTTGCTTATTTTTTTGGGTGATCCCCTTACCTCCACCGAAAAGGTTTCGGTAAGGGGCGGGCTTCTCCAGGCTCCGTGTTCACTCCGGTACCCCTACTCGTACCTCGTAGGGGCACTGATCCCTTCCCGACAATCCGCAAAAGCTACTGTCGGGACCAAAGGCCGGGATCACCTTCCATATCCCTATCACGGGGTTTGATATTATGTATGTGAATTTTGATGTACTACAAAAAAATAGTCAGCTGATTTTACTATTGAGCTAGTATCTCCAATAGTTCAATTGCTATGATAT
>JALZVN010000016.1 GCA_023299965.1 Saprospiraceae bacterium
CTTTCTTTCTTTCTTTCTTTCTTTCTCTTTACTAAGCCAACCATCTAGTACTGGGTTTAGCTATGAATTTGATGTAGACGAAGTAACTTTTTTGCCATCTGCACGAGATTTTACTTACATTCCGATAAAAAGGGATAGAGGGAATCATGATATTATAAGTGGTCCCCACTGGAGAGACAATGGAGAAAAAATTGAAATAGCAGGATATGCTTCTGGAAGAAAAATTCGCGTAAATTCTGCAATTTCCCATAAATGTACTGAAGCGTTTTGGATAAAGCCCAAAGTAAGAACTACTACAAAAAATAATGGAAATGATGTTGTCATTGAAATTGATTTTCCAGCTCAACGATTTGAAAATCAGAATGGTGAACCTCAAGTTGTAGAGTACGAAAAAACCGCGGAGTCTAGTTTATTAAAAAAAATGACAGATTATTTCGATAACTCCTTTCCAATAGAATGGGAGTTTGCGAAAGACGCGAAAGAAGGAGATCCATCGAAACCTGGATCTTTCATTTCTTTTAAAACCACCTATCACACTTTATGTGTAACGCGAAATTTCCCAGTTTCTGCTGAGGATGTATATGAGACAACGATATACCTTGGATGTCTTCATGCTAAAGGTAAATCAAAAAATGCTGGAATCGTTGATGCAATATGGGTGCCATTTGATAAAACAGTATTTAATGTGAATAGATATGGAGATGGAAAGAAATTTACTTATTGGAATAGCTGTCTTCCTGAAACATGTCTTGAATTGCCACAATTACTTGCAACGAAAACAGACACAAACATTTTGGATGGTAGATGTCATGCGATGAGAAATTTGCTCGCTGCTATCATTTATACTCAAGGAATTCCGATACTGGATCCGAATGTATCAATTGAAGCAAATGATATGTTTACGAATTCTAACATGGCTGACTTAGAAGCTGAATTTGGCGTAATGGGAACTAATGCTACCTGGAAGGAATTAGAAACCGTGGATAAAGAAGGGCAGGTAGGAACTAATGATTATATGGCTGTAAAAGAATGGGGAACTTTTATTGCTGGGTCAAGTAACAACTTATTTGAGTTAAATGCCCCACCTGAAGGTTGTCCATCAAATTGGGTGCATTGGGCTACAGGTGATCCAGGACTAAAAGGACAAGGAGGTGTAGTCGATCCACTATCTTTGCATCTCAATCATACTTGGCTCAAATACAAAGGAACGTATTATGATCCAAGTTATGGTGTTTTAGAGGATAGTGGTACAATTGACAAATACAAATCTAAATATCTAGACTCTGAAGGAGGTAAGATATTTGAAGTTACTTTCAATTCAGGGGAAGTAAAATATTATTATTGGATTGGAAAATTTTAAAAATGAATTTGAGATTTAAACTACTCTTTAGCCTTCTTGTGCTTTCCTTATGTGTATATGGACAAAGGAAAAAGTATCCGAAGGATTTGACTCCTTACTGTAAGCTTACTAAAGACAAAAAAGGGAAAAAAATTTTAAAATGCAGTAAGCTTCCTATAGACTTGGTTGGCGCTGCTGATAGTGAAGGTTTTGAAATAGTCGCCGTTTGTAAGGATAAAAGAAAAATTAATGCAATTATTCGTAATAAAAAGCATGGGAGGAATTCTCTATTGTTGTATACCGCAGAAAAAAAGGGATTTAAATGGGAGCAGAAAATAGCTATGGATATGAATGTGTCTAACGACATTATTATGGCAAAAAAAGAAATTATCCAATGTTTTTTTCCTGATACAAATACCCTTTTTATAGGATATATGTTAGAAAGTGGGGAGAAAAAGGCATATTTGATTAGATTGACGCATAGGAGATTTCGCGTTTACGAATCTTCATTTAACCCTTCAAAAAATTCATTATATTATAAAAGCGAAGAAGGCACTATAAGGCCTAGATATTAACAAAAACTAAAAGATAATTACATTATGATAAAATTCTTTTCTTTAATTATATGTTTTTTTGCAGCTAGTGTTTCTTATGCCCAAGATGAAGCTCTCGCAGCTGAAATTACACATCCAAACTTGGAAAGCGACTGCGAAAACGGTGCTATCGATCTTACTATAACAGGAGGCTTTTCACCTTATGATGTGATTTGGGACTATACAAGTACTGATCCTCTTAACCCTTTATTCATACCAGATTATCATACCGCCTTCGGCACAAATGGTAATAATGATGGGGAGGACATAAGTGTACCTGATGGATTACCTGGTAACTATCATTTGATTGTTACAGATGCTCTATGTGGGACAGCGGAGGCTATTTTTACAATATTAAAGTGCGATGAATGCCCAGAATGTGAACTCACAGGAGAAGTTGTAAACGAAACTTGCTCTGCTGCAAACGGTTCTATAGCTGTTAGTGTTGATTGCGAAAATGTTGAAGGTTTAAATCAAACTTACACATATTTGTGGGGGGATCTAGATCCTAATATTTCACAATCTGGAAATAGAGATAATTTGGCAGTTGGTGATTATTGTGTGACGGTGTCTGATGGAGGCGATTGTGAATATACCAACTGTTGGAGAGTGAGGAATGATAATTCAGGTTTCCCAGTTCCTACACTTGTTACTCAACAAAACATTCCTG
>JALZVN010000017.1 GCA_023299965.1 Saprospiraceae bacterium
TATGATCTTAGGCGCTACACTATACGGCTCTCCGACCTGTACAATCTGCGTAGGTGGATTGCAGTGATATAGCAAAGAGTGCAAATCACTAAAGCCTTCAGTAGAGAAAAGTTCTTCCTTATATAGGCTGCCATCTGGCTTTCTAAACTGTGTATGTCTTTTCGGAGGGATAGCACCCAATGAGTAGTAATGCATAAATTCTTAATGTTCAATTATCAATGTACAATTATCAATTGTATAAATATTCAAATATATACCTTTTGACTCACAAAAGGGGTGGCAAAGACTAGTATGTATCGAAAAACTAATCAGATCTTTTAAGTAAAATTAGTATCTGTCTAAATTTTTGGCGATATTCATTAAGCAATGATTCACTATCGTAGCATTAAAGATAGAAAATCGCACATTGACAATTAATTACGCATGGCATGTTTTTTGAATTTGTCTTGTTAAGATTTTAATTATCCAAACACTAGTATCTTGAGAACAGTAGTCCTAACCACACTCTGGGTTTTTTCTTGCCTATTTGCTATTGCGCAATCTAGAAAAGAACCCAAAACACTTCAATCTGGGAGATTTTTACCCAATGATTTTACGATAAATTCATCAACTAAGTATGAAAAAGAAATCAGGCAGATTTCTAAAGATGCGAAGCGTAGAGACGCTAAAAATGAAGGTAAATTTTACCTAGAAAGCAATTTTCTAATTGATAATTTTTTAAAAAGCGGTTATGTGCTTTTTGATGATCCTGCTTCAAGGTATGTCACTAAAGTGGGTAGAAAAATACTAGAGCAAATCCCGTCTTCTAAGCGCCCTCAAATAACTTTTTACGCCGTTAAGTCTTCTGCGGTCAATGCCTTTGCTACGAACAGTGGTTTAGTATTCGTCAATGTAGGTTTATTAGCTAGGTTAGAGAACGAGGCGCAATTGGCATTTATATTAGCGCACGAAATCACTCACGTGATGGAGAGGCATAGTTTAGACTTGTTTCTAGAGCAAAAAGAAATTGAAAAAGGAAATCGAAGAGATGTTTTAAGACGGAAGGATGAGGTGAACGCAAATTTAATGAAGAGAAACAATTATTCTCGTGAATTAGAGTTTGAGGCCGATGAAGGAGGAGTTCAATATTTTTTAAAAACAGATTATGATTTGCAGGCGGCATTAGATGTTTTTGAAATTCTTAGATATGCTTATTTGCCTGCTACAAATGAAAAATTCAATTGGGCTTATTTTGAGGATGAAGGGCTACGATTTCCAAAAGATTTTCTGTTAGACAGTGTACAAGTAATTGGCGCATTGAAAAAAAATGATGATGACTCTAGAAGTACTCATCCCAGTATTGATAAAAGAAAAGCTAAAATTAGAGCGGAGATTAAAGAAGAGAAAGAAGCTGATAAAAGCAGATACTTGGTTTCTGAAAAGTCATTTGAAATAATTAAACAGCAATCTCTTAATTCATTAGTAGAGTACTATCTCCGTGATTATGATTATTACAATGTGCTTTATACGGGTAGCGCATTACTATCGAATACTAAAATGGATAACCAAATTTTCGAGTATAATATTGGACAAGCGATAAGTGCCATTGCGAAATTAAAAAATAATGAAGAGTTTTCTGATAGACAAGTTTTTTCTCAAAAAGTAGAAGGTGAGTCACAGGTAGTTTATAAACTTATCAACGAACTGAAGTCAGAAGAAATGAATTTGTTCGCTATGAATTACTTATGGAGACTAGTAGATAAATATCCAAAAAATGATATGATGCTAAGAATGGCTAATAACATTACTCAAGACTACTTCACGCATCATCAAAAGGATTTAAAAAATTTCAATAAAGAATTTAAGTTCAAAAAAGATGACATGAATAAATATTCTATCGATGACTATCGAGGCAATGCTTTGGTAAGCACTTTGAAGAATAAAAGGTTTAAGGCAGCAGTAGTAAAGAATAAACGCAAGGGAGCGCAAAATAAAGACATAGAAAAAAAATCACAAGAGGCTGAAGACGATTTTGAGAAGAAAATAAAGAAAGGCAAATTCGCTTTAGGGCAAAAGAAAGTAATTGTTGTTAATCCGTTCTATTCTGCAGTAAATTTTAGAAAGAAAAAAGATAACTATCTCTTTTTAGAGTCTGAGGAAAAACAAGAATGGTTTAGTGAATTAGTAGAAGAATGTGCTCAAAAAAACGGAGTAAGAGCTACTATGTTGGATGTCTCTGATATTAATAGAAATTCATCTGGAAAATTTATTGATCATGCAGAACTCAATGTTTGGTTTGGTCAACTTCTAACAATAGGAGACAGTGGCGTTGATCCTTATAATCAAGAGGAAATAGAAAAAATAGCTAAGAAATATGGTACAGACTATGTCATGTGGACAGGAACAATCTCAGGGAGAACACGTGGTCGTTTAATAACGGAAACTTTTTTAAATTTTTTGTGGAATATACCATGGGCAGCTATAAGACTATATAAAAGACCACACGTGACAACTGTGATTACTATGGTCGCCAATGTGAAAACTAAAAAATTTGAAATGGTTAAATATGCTAACATGAAAGCTACTTCAGGTAGTGGAGTACTCGGTGCACATATTTATGATTCCTTTTATCAATTGCAAAAAAAGCCTAAAAGATAAAGTATGAAATTAAGAATACTATTCGCTATAAGCTTTACCTGTTTTTGCTTGATAGGTACTGCTGTTGCTCAGGGACCAGGTTTTATGGGTAAGCACTTTTATGCAAAATATAATTTAGGATATTCTGCTGCAGGTGATCTAGTAGGTGGTCGAACGAGGAGTAATTTTTCGCTGAACTATATTTTTCACAAAAGATTTTCAGTGGGGATAAGTCACAATAGGTATAGGCTCGGCGTTACGGACTTTCGATCTGCTGAAGCAGAGATTGTTGATTTGCCAACAAGAGAATTAGGTTTTAATATACGAGCGTATTTAAATTCTAATTATATAGCTCCTGTTGGCACTTATTTTATAGCCGAAGTGTCAAATGTAAATGTAGACCTAAGTGAAGTAGTTGAAAATGATTATGGAGCTCTGGGCTTAAAGTTTGGATTTGGAATAAGTCGGGTACTATATAATAAACTCGTTCTAGATGTGTCGACTACTCTAGGAGGGGTTGTCAATGAAGATTTTCTCCCTTTTGATGTGCTAAATGCCAATCCTGTATTGGATGGTGTTAGTATTGAATTAGTATCCTTTAATGTTTTGACTTGGAGGGTAGGTGTTGGTTATTTACTTTTTTAAGAGCGGTAATGCAAAACCTATAAGTAAAATCAAAAAGGGTATTTCGCTGAAAGCGAAATACCCTTTTTTTATTCAATTGCAAATTGTGCACGTTAACTTAGCATTCAAAATTGCACATTGCACATT
>JALZVN010000018.1 GCA_023299965.1 Saprospiraceae bacterium
TCGAAATGAGCGGGCGTGATGGAATTGGTAGACATGCTAGACTTAGGATCTAGTGCTTCACGGCGTGAGAGTTCGAGTCTCTCCGCCCGCACACTTTCGGGATTTCATTTCGCATCTAAAATTTCCAAAATATGTCAGTTGTTACCAAAGAAAACGTTGACGCATTGAATGCAACAATCATCGTTACGCTTAAACCTGAAGACATAAATCCAAAGCTCAACCTTGAGCTCAATAAGATCAAAAAAACGGCTTCACTTAAAGGCTTTAGAAAAGGCAAAACGCCAATAGCATTCATCAAGAAGATGTACGGTCAAGGGGTGATGAGTGATGTGGTCAACAACTTACTCCAAGAAGAAATGTCTAAGTTTTTGAAAGAGGAAAAGGTGCAATTTTTGGGTCAACCGATCCCTTCTTTGAATCATGAGCAGACAGAGCTTAATATCAATGAAATTAGTGATTTGGTGTTTAAGTTTGATCTTGGGCTTGCACCTGAGTTCGATGTGAAAGGTCTAGACAACGTGTTTACTCACTACGAAGTGAAGATAGATGAGAAAGCTTTGGATGATGAGATAGCTACACTCAAAAAACAGTTAGGCGATAGAAAGGAGGTAGAAAAGGATATCGCAGAAGAAGATTTTTTCAAAGTAGAAGCTGAGGAAGTAAAGGAAGACGGTACGAGCGGTTGGGCGACTACGATCTCATTACTATATAAGTCAATGACTCCTGAATCTCAAAAATTGTTTTTAGGGAAGGATAAAGGAGATGAGGTGAGCTTTGATGTGTCTCAGTTAGAGGCTGGAAAGGACGAGGCATATATGCGTAAGTATATATTGGGCGTGACGGAAGCGGATGAGGATACTGTAATCGGTAACCAGTTTAAAGGTAAAGTCTCAGAAATATTGAGAGTATTCCCTGGAGAGTTTAATGAAGATACGCTTAAAAAGGCCTTTGGCGAAAATACAGAAATCAAGGATGAAGCGGGTGTGCGTGAGTACATTGGTGGAGAAATGAATAAATGGACGGGTAAGCAAGTGGATAGCATCTTGATGCGTTCGATCCATGATAAGTTGATCGAAGAGAATGACTTGGTGTTTCCAAAGGAATTCCTGCAGAGATGGTTAATGATCAGTGCAGAGAATCCAGATCAAGTAGATAATTCTGATGAAGCCTATGAGGGGTTCGTCAAAAGCTTGAAGTGGAGACTTATTTCCAACAAGCTTGCAGATAAGCACGATATCAAGGTAGAAGATGCGGATATACTAGAAAGTGGAAAAGCTAATTTACGCCAGATGTTTGGTGGCGGGCAAGGAGTCGATGACGCTATGATCACGCAATATGCTACGCAAATGTTGGAGCAGGAGGAGTTTTTCAATAGGTCCTACGCTTCTGCGTTTAACGATAAAATACTTTCAGTTATGAAAAATGAAGTGAGCACAGAGAAGAAAGAGGTGGATAAGGCTGAAATAGAGCAAATTATGGAGTCTTTGCGAAAGGTGGATGAGGCAAATGCTGTGCCTGCAGCTACTGCGGAGGAAGAGTAAAAATTTGCTTTTAGAAAATGACACATTGTTGGTCGTAAAGCGTACACTATGTGATAGGTACGTTTTGACACCATTTTCAATACTGATGTACCGAATTACAAACTTTGAAACCTATTATAGTGTTTCATTAAATAAAAGCAAGATATGTTTTCAAAAGATGAATTTAATAAGTACGCTGTCAAGCACTTAGGGCTAAACAGCCAGACACTACACGACTACCAAAAACATACGGATGCGCAAGCCAATATCAGCAATGATGGTATCATCCTGAGACCAAATATCATCGAAGAACGTCAGATGAATGTAGCCATAATGGATGTATTTTCACGTCTGATGATGGATAGAATTATCTTTTTAGGTTCTCCAGTAGTTACTGAGGTAGCGAATATTATTCAAGCACAACTTTTATTTTTGGAATCTACGGATCCAAAGAGAGATATTCAGTTGTTTATCAACTCACCAGGGGGATCAGTTATTGATGGTCTAGGTATCTATGATACTATGCAATATGTAAGCCCTGATGTAGCAACAATCTGTACAAGTATGGCTGCTTCTATGGGAGCAGTATTGTTGTCTGCTGGTGAGAAAGGGAAGCGTTCTGCTTTGCCTCACTCTAGAGTGATGATTCACCAATTGTCAGGAGGGATGCAAGGAACGTTTAGTGATATGGAGATCAGATACCAATTGTCTAAGGATTTGAGACAAGAATTATACGGAATCTTGGCTAAGCACTGTGGTAAGACTTTCGAAGAGATAGAGGCAGATAGTGATAGAGATAACTGGATGGTAGCGCCGAAGGCTAAAGAATATGGCTTAATTGATGAGGTTTTGGATAAGAAAAATCCTAGAAAGGACGATTCAAAAGCCTAAATGGTAAAAAATAACAAGATTAGAGCCTATCTTTGTAACGGAGATAGGCTCTTTTTTATTTAATATCAAGCCCTCCATACCTAAAGTGAAAACATAAGCCGCTCTAAAACGCTTATATTGTATATGCTTAGGTGAAGTTAATTTAACCCTATAACTTGAATAACAGATATGAGAAAGAATGAAAAAGGATTTAGATGTAGCTTTTGCGGTCGAGATAAGGCTGAAGCGCTCATATTGATTGCAGGGGTAGATGGTCATATCTGTGAGACTTGTGTAGAGCAAGCTCAAGAAATCATCTCTGATGAACTTTACTCTTCTCAGCAACATGTCGATCAAGAAGATGGTATGGGTGTAGATTTGGTCTTGCCGATGGATCTCAAAAAGCATCTTGATGAGTACGTGATCGGTCAGGATGAAGCAAAAAAATTCTTATCTGTTGCGGTATACAATCACTATAAGCGTCTTCGCCAAGTAAAGACAGACGACGTAGAAATTGAAAAATCAAATATCCTCTTTGTAGGGAATACGGGTACAGGAAAAACCTTACTCGCAAAGACAATTGCCAAGTTCTTAAACGTTCCTTTTTCTATAGTAGATGCCACTGTATTTACGGAAGCTGGTTATGTAGGGGAAGATGTAGAAAGCATCTTGAGTCGTTTACTACAGGTATGTGATTATAAGGTGAATCAAGCGGAACGAGGTATCATCTATATCGATGAGATAGATAAGATCGCTCGTAAAGGAGATAACCCCTCTATCACACGTGATGTATCTGGTGAAGGAGTTCAACAAGCTATGCTCAAAATGCTAGAAGGTACTGACGTGAACGTGCCCCCTCAAGGAGGACGTAAGCATCCAGAGCAAAAATTGGTAAAAGTAAATACTGAAAATATATTATTCATTTGTGGAGGCGCCTTTGATGGTATCGATAAGATAATTGCCAACAGAATGAATACCCAAGTGATCGGGTTTGGAAATAATGATAAGCATAAGGTAGATAGAGAAAACTTGTTGCAGTATATCACACATAAGGATCTTAAGTCTTATGGCTTGATACCTGAGATAATCGGTCGTCTGCCAGTCTTGACTTATTTAGAGCCATTGGATGAAGAGGCTTTGCGCAGAATCATCACTGAGCCTAAAAATGCAATCATTAAGCAATATCAAAAGTTGTTTGAGATTGAGGGGATTGAGTTGACTTTTACAAAAGATGCCGTTTCCTTTATTGCAGAACAAGCTTTGGAATATAAATTAGGCGCTAGAGGTTTGAGGTCTATATGTGAAGCCATCATGATGGATGCGATGTATGAAATGCCTTCTCAAAAGGAGGTTACTCACTTTGAAATAACGAAGCCTTATGCACAAGAGAAGTTAGGCGGTTCTATGTTGAGTAAGTTACGCGTAGCTTAGAGTGAGGGGGATATTTAGCTGTTAGCCTTTAGCAGTTTTACGGAGGTACTTAATTTTTTCTCTTTCATCTAGTTTTTTTTGGATGAAAGCCATTAACATGCGCTCTAATTTTTTCCTAAAACCTAACAGCTCTTTTTAATGAGATTTTTCGCTCGCATACAGTACTTAGGAAAATCCTACGCAGGTTGGCAGAGACAGCCGAATGCAAATAGCGTACAAGCAGAAATAGAAAAATGCCTCTCTACTATTTTTAGAGAAGAAATAGCCATCATGGGCTGTGGACGCACGGATGCTGGGGTACACGCCAAGAAATTCTATTTTCATTTTGAAACGACACAAACAGATCCAACGGCACATATAGCTAGACTGAATGGTTTTTTACCTAGAGATATAGTAATAGAAGGTATATATCAAGTACCTGATGAAGCACATGCTCGTTTCGACGCGAACCATCGTGCGTATGAATACTATATCAATTTTGTCAAGACACCATTCGAGATAGATACCAGTTGGCAAGTACCTTTAAAGGGAGCGAACATTGACTTTGCTAAGTTGACTGCTTGTGCAGATCTGATCAAACAGTATGGTACCTTTTTTCCTTTTTGCAAATCCAATCACGATGCACATACTTTGGACTGTACGATCTATGAATCTCGCTGGGAAAGAGTAGGGGATAGTGGTCTTGTTTACCACATTGCCGCCAATCGTTTTTTGCGAGGTATGGTAAGATTGATTGTCGGTTGCAGTATCCGAGTGGCAACTAATAAAATTAATTTATCTGAAGTTCAGGACGCACTAGAACATCAAACTAGAATTGCTAATGCGTATAGCGCTCCTGCACAAGGGCTATTTCTAAGTGAAGTCCAATACCCACTTAGTGTAGGATTGTCATTAACATAGTTGAGCTTATCAACTCACCACGAATTGGTTTAAAATTTGTTTTAATAGTGATTGAATCGCAGCGATGCGAGGTATTTTATTAATTACAATTTTTAGCCATGAAGATATTAAAGTTCAAAACCAATATTATTTCTAGTGCAGCTGTGGGTGTTGTTTCTACATTTATTGACAAGATGGATACTATCAGAAGCTGGGAAGTAGAAACTGCTAATCCAGAAAAGATTCTTATTGTAAGGGGAGAAGGCGTTTCTGCCGCTCGAATTGAAGGTGCAGTAAGACGTGCTGGATTTCAAATTGCTGCAGTGAAGTAATTGAATGTAAATTTCCACATAAAAAGCCCATTGCTGATTAAGATCAGCAATGGGCTTTTTTCATTTTAGTCGATGAAATCAACTAAGTCATTTTCAAACTAGGGTATAGTTCAAAACGTTGCATAAACTGATTCACCGCTCCTTTTACATTTTTGAGGGTACCTTCATTTTCATGTTGCATCAAGACCTCATCGATCCATTCTACCACTTGTACGCAATCCGTTTCATTGAATCCTCTAGTTGTGATAGCAGCAGTACCGATGCGAATACCAGAGGTAGTAAATGGAGATTCCGTATCAAACGGAACCATATTTTTATTAACTGTGATATCGGCTTGCACTAAAGCTTTTTCAGCTTGCTTTCCGTTGATATTTTTCGAGCGAAGATCTATTAGCATTAGGTGATTGTCTGTTCCACCAGATACCAAGTCATAGCCTTTGCCAACAAAAGCTTTCGCCATTGCTTGTGCATTCTTGATGACTTGAGTTCCATACGTAGTAAATGATGGATCTAGTGCTTCTCCAAAAGCAACTGCTTTGGCTGCGATGACATGCTCCAGTGGTCCACCTTGCATGCCGGGGAATACACCGCTATTCAAAATCGCAGACATCTTGATAGGGTTTCCTTTCTTTGTCGTTCTTCCCCAAGGATTTACAAAATTCTTTCCCATCATGATGATTCCACCTCTTGGTCCTCTCAAAGTTTTATGAGTAGTCGAAGTCACAATGTGGCAATGTTGCATTGGGTCATTGAGATGCTTCCCAACAATTAGACCTGCTGGATGAGCAATATCCGCTAATAAGAGTGCTCCTACACTATCTGCAATCGCTCTAAATCGAGCGTAATCCCAATCTCTAGAGTAAGCAGAGGCTCCGCAGATGATAAGCTTAGGTTTTACTTGTTCTGCTTTTGCAGCCACCTTATCCATATCGATCAGTCCAGTGTCTTTCTCCACACCATAGAAATTTGGCTTATAGACTTTTCCACTATAGTTCACAGTTGATCCATGAGATAAGTGTCCTCCATGACTCAAGTCGAAGCCCAATATTTCATCACCAGGATTTAAACATGCTAAAAACACAGCCGCATTAGCTTGTGCACCAGAGTGTGGTTGCACATTGGCGTATTCTGCATTGAAAAGTTGCTTCAGTCTATCAATAGCGATTTGCTCTACCTCATCTACCACTTCGCATCCACCATAGTATCTTTTTCCAGGATAGCCTTCAGCATATTTATTGGTAAGGCAGGTGCCCATGGCGTCCATAACAGCCTTACTGGTAAAGTTTTCAGAAGCTATTAGCTCTATTCCTTCCCTTTGGCGGTGAAGTTCTTTCTGAATTAAATTGAAAATTGGGTCTTGTTGATTCATTGGATACTATGTTAAAAAATCAGTAAAAAGTGATTTTGGCACCCTTTTGTACGCTATGTACACATGTACCAAGGACAAAAATACAAATTTGTTTGCCCACTTGATAATAAGCGTTGTGCGAATTAGTCCTAATAATTAAAGGAATACATATTAAAATTATATATAATTTACATAAATTTGAGACACAATTAATTAAGTAATCGTGCTAGCAAGAAATACTATACTGATACTTTGTTTGTTATGGAGCACTATCTGTGTGGCCAAAGTAGATAGGTTGCGTGCTTCATTGCGTTCAGATCCAGCTACTTCGATAGTGATTGGATGGGACCAGGTTTCAGGTACTGCCCCTTTATTGGTTTTCGATACAGCATCACATAATGGAGATATCCCTTCTTATACCTCCTCTCAAATGGTGGATGCGGAGAACGATTATGCAGGAATGCAAAATAAATTTGTGCGATTAGAGGGATTAACACCCAATACAGTGTACTACTTCGTCATAGTAGATTCTGAAGGAGTGTCTAAAGAATATTCATTTGAGACCTTACCAAATACTTCTGAAGAACGTATTTCTATCATCGCAGGTGGTGATAGCCGTAACTATAGAAAAGCTAGGCAGTCTGCCAACAAAATGGTGGCAAAGCTTCACCCGCATATGGTAATGTTTGGCGGGGACATGACTGGAGGAGATAACGCAGAACAATGGTATGCTTGGATGAATGATTGGCAACTAACCATCACCGAGCAGGGAAGATTAATTCCTGTTGTAACAGCTAGAGGAAATCACGAATATTCGAACAGATCTATCATGGAGCTATTTGATGTGCCTACCAAAAGTAATTACTATAGCCTTCGTATTGGTGGAAACCTAGCTCAGCTATACACCTTAAATTCGCTCATAGCAGCGGGAGGAGAGCAGGCAGCTTGGTTAGAACAAGAATTGATAACCCATCATCAGGATGTGTATTGGCAGCTTTCGCAATATCACTTTGCGACTCGACCACACACCAAGCGTAAGGCAGAGCGCAACGATCAACTCAACTATTGGTCAACGCTATTCTACAAATACGGAGTAGACTTAGTCGTAGAGTCTGATGCCCATGTAGTAAAGACTACTTACCCATTGAAGCCCGGAAAAGAAAAAGGCTCCCAGCAAGGATTTGTTAGAGACGATAAAAAGGGAACAGTTTACGTAGGTGAAGGATGTTGGGGAGCTCCATTACGACCAAATAACGATGATAAGAAGTGGACTAGGGCAAGTGGTAGTTTCAATCAGTTTAAATGGTTATTCATTGATAAAAAGGGCATAGAAGTACGCACGGTACTAACAGATACTGCAGATAAAGTAGGAGACGAGTGTTTTTACGATCGGTTCTGTATCCCATCTGATATTGGTATCTGGGATCCACCCACGGGTGATGTCCTGCTTATAGAGCAGAGAGATGTAAGTAATATCGCTGGTGTGAAGTCAGATGAGAAGAATATTGAAGTCCTTGATTTCAAGTCAAGAAGCATCGCTAATGATCAGAGAGAGATCAAGTGGATTACTAGACATGAGAATGATTCTGTCAACTACGAATTGCAAAAGCTAAACCTTTTTGGTTCTAGCTATAAGACTATAGCCATGATCAATGGTCAGGGGAGTACTCAAGAAAAGAATTACTACAAATACATAGATGATTCCGATTCTGATAGTTCAGCCTACCGACTCAAAAAGATATCTTCAAAAGGGGTTACCTTATTTTATATTGGAGAGTAGTCAAATACTATTCTCTTTCTTTTTTGGATATCATAATTCTAAGATATTCTTCTTTCATTAATCCTGTCTTGTCTTTTAATATTAGGCTGTACATCTTTCTACAATACTTTTGAGCGCGGGAGCCTAGTTTTTTAGGGGAATTGTGATTCGTTGTTATTCCATTATCATGCCGCCATCCAAATTAAATTTCCTTGTTCTTGTGAGGTTCGAATACATCTGGTAAGATCTTCCGTACGCGCTACGGGAGCCAAACTTGGTGAGGAGAGGCAGAACCTTCCCTTCAAAGAGTGAGATTCATTAAGCACTAAAAGTACGCCACATGGCGACACGGTGATCTGTGGCGTACTTTCAGCACTCTTCGCAAAGAAGCACACAGATACAATGGGTTTCATCTATTGCTTTGTTATGACTTGTCCCGATGCGAGGTTCCTTCAGCACTAAGCTTGTTTATTAATTACTTTAGATTGGTGTACAATATGCGGATAGTCAATGTGAATTATATGTCAATAAGTTCTGGTATCCCTAAATATTCTCTATTCAAGATGCTTAGTTTCAGACCTGAGCTATCATGCCATTTGTAGTTTGAAATGGTGTAAAAGATTTTAGGGCAGCTCTATTAACTGCTTCTTGAGTGTAAAAGTAGAATAGAATGGATTTAGACGAGGAGTGAGCTTAGCCTTAGCCAACGAACAACGAAGACTGACTGACTGTTGTGTAGCAATTTTGATCTTGGAGATCAAACAAGGAAGAAACAATGCAAGCTTGCATTGTCAAGTGGAAACTATATAAGATCATCTTTTCTAATCAACCAAGAGTATAGTTAATAGAGGTGCCCTTTAGAAAGGATCAAGGTAGAGGTGATCGCCCGCTGCGTAGCATTATTGATCCAGCGGATCAATATTGGGGAGGGCACTGTTGAAAACTTGAGACAGCATGCAAGATCTCTATATAATAACCTTAGCTATTATGAGCATTTTTAACCTGCCTATGCCGGCCAGGCGAAGAGACCTGTCTACCGGAGGCAGGTTGATTTTGTGTATCAAAATATATATGCGTCATTTTAAATTTCAAATGGTATAAGTCTATTGCACAATCAAACAAAGACACATTAAGACACAAAAAAGCCCGACTTCAAATGAATGAAGCCGGGCTTTTTTTATTCTATATTGAAAGAACTATTAGTATCTGATACCAAGAGCCTTTAATGTTTCAATATCTAACTGACCTACAGGAAGACCATTTTCTTTCTGGAATTTAGTAAGTGCAGATTTTGTCTGAGCCCCAAATACGTTATCAGAAGGACCAGGGTTATAACCTCTTGTTCTCAAAGCATCCTGGATCTGACGGTAAGTGTAATCAGTAACTTGGTTGTTACAGATAACTTCTCTCCACTCAGTGAATCCACCTGGCTTAACTAATCTTCTCTTAGTTAAAGTCTGGTATTCAGCAGGAATTTCAACTGACTTAGTAGAAGCAGCAGACTTAACTACTTGCTTAGTTTGAGTTGTGTATTCAGCAGGAATAGCCTGTACTTCAGAAGAAGCAGCATTCTTAAGTACTCTCTTAGTTACAGTAGAGAACTCAGCAGGAATTACTTCCTCTCTAGTTGTAGCAGGAGTACCCAATACAGTCTTAGTGATTGTCTTGAACTGAGCAGGAATTGCTTCCTCTCTTGTAGATGCTGGAGTCTTGATTACTCTCTTAGTGATGGTAGAAAATTCAGCAGGAATTGCTTCTTCTCTAGTAGATGCAGGAGTCTTGATAATCTGCTTAGTTACAGTAGAGAATTGAGCAGGAATTACTTCCTCTCTAGTAGTAGCAGGAGTTTTGATTACTCTCTTAGTTACTGTAGAGAATTCAGCAGGAATTGCTTCTTGTCTAGTAGTAGCAGGAGTCTTAACAACTCTTCTAGTTTGAGTTCCGTATTCAGCAGGAATCTCAACAGTTTTGATACAATCATCACCACTGTCAGAGTAACCATTAGCACATCCTTGTCTGATTTGCTTAGTTACTGTTTTGAATTCAGCTGGTACTTCTACCAAACACCATACAAGACAATCGTTAGGATCTGCAGAAAGACAGTTTCTGTCTGCTTTCTTCTTAACCCACTTCGTAGAAGCTGGCTTCACCTCGATAGTTTCAGTTTCAGTTGTGTACTGAGCTGGAACTCTTTCGATTCTAGAAGATGCTTCTTTTACTAATACTTGCTCAGTTACTGTTTCGTAAGTAGCAGGAACAGGAATCAACCTTGAAGACTCAGGCTTAACCATCATTTGCTCAGTTACTGTTTCGTACTCAGCAGGAATTGGAATTAGACGCTTAGACTCAGGCTTCGTCATCATTTGCTCTGATACTGTTTCGTAAGTAGCAGGAACAGGAATCAATCTTCTTGACTCAGGCTTAACCATTACTTGCTCAGTTACTGTTTCGTACTCAGCAGGAATTGGAATTAAACGCTTTGACTCAGGAGACACCATTACTTGTTCAGTAACTGTTTCGTAAGTAGCAGGAACAGGAATCAATCTTCTTGACTCAGGCTTAACCATGATCTGTTCAGTAACTGTTTCAAACTCTTCAGGCTTCGTAAGAATTCTTGAAGATTCAGCTTTCGCTAATACTTGCTCAGATACAGTTTCGTAAGTAGCTGGTACAACTTCTACTCTCGTAGATGCACCTCTAATAAGAATCTGCTCTGTTACCGTTTCGTACTCGTCCGGAATCAAGCATTTTGCGTAGCATTTTCCTGGTTCATTATTGACTGGAAGGTCACCAGGTTGCGCCATTACACTTGTTGCAAAGAACAAACATGCAATTGCAAAAAATAGGTTCAATTTTTTCATAATTGAATTATAGTTTTTGATTAAAAAATAATATTTAGAATTTTGAATTATAGCCTCAAAATATGGCACAAATTTACTGCAAAACTTTCGGATAACATAAATAATGTTTAGTTATTATTAGTTCTCGAATTACATCGTCAGAAATCTCTGAAAGTGGCTTGATTTCACCACTTTTTAGCATCATTTTGATTTCTTTTTTTGACGTACTATATGTTGTGTTACGTTCTGAGCCTGAGAAGATTAAATATTTATCATTGAAGTCTTCACCAAATTTTGTTCTCAATTTTGTACCTATCTCTCTTTTTCTTTCGTCCTCTATTTCGTCATTGCTCATCTCGATGGCAAAAAGCCTTCTCGCCATTATACTTTCGGCTAGATACGACAATGTTATGTCGTCACTTTTCTGCCAAATTTTCAAACTACAGATCACATCATAATCATCCAATTGAGTAAAGTCTTCAATCACTGAATTGGAATCTCCAAAAGCATTTTTTCCTTTTGATTTCAAAAAACGTCCAAGTATACCAGAGCATTCCAAGCTGTTTGTATCATCTTGCAGTACTTCTTTTGCACGAAGAACTGTCCGAATTAGCATTTGTTCTGCAGTCAATACCGTCTTATGCAGGTACACCTGCCAATACATCATTCGACGCGCCACAAGGAACTTTTCAATGGAATAGATGCCTTTTTCTTCTACCACCAAATGATTATCCGATACATTTAGCATGCTGATAATTCTTTCGTGCCCGATGACACCTTCGTGTACACCCGTAAAAAAACTATCCCGCTTGAGATAATCCATACGATCCATATCCAGCTGACTACTGATCAACTCATGTAAAAATGGCTTGCTGTATTCCCCTTTAAAGATCTGAATAGCAAGACTTAACTTGCCTTCAAATTCCTCATTGAGACGATCCATTATCATCAAAGACAGATCTTCATGATGAAAAGGAAGGATTTTGTGTTCCAAAGCATGTGAAAAAGGACCATGACCTATGTCATGAAGTAAAATGCCTATCATGACTCCTTCTTTTTCAGCATCGCTGATGTCTATACCTTTTTGTCTCAGCACAGTTACCGCCATTTTCATGAGGTGCATCGCACCTATAGCATGATGAAATCGAGTATGCAAAGCGCCTGGGTAAACATAATCCGTCAGCCCCAACTGTTTGATCCTACGCAATCTCTGAAAGTATCGATGCTCTATTAGCTTGAAAATCAATCCACTAGGCATGTCAATGAGCCCATAAATTGGATCATTCAACAACTTGTTATACCTCATTTATCTGATTTTTTTACAAAGATGGATCATTCTGTATAGAAGTCTAACAATAAGCTAAAAATTTCACTCGTTAGTAACCTACCATTTCAAACTGATCTTGCAAATCGTTATCTGCACAGCTTCTTAAAGATAAGACTGTACTTTCTTAATTTGGGTTGCTTGTCATGTCGAAATTTTCGATTTTTTTATTTTTCAAGTTTTACTCATCAAAAACCTAATCGCTCAGAAATAAACTCTACTTTTAAATTATCTTACACAAGTTTGTTTTACTAGGTACAACTAGCTACTGCTCAGCGCAATATTTCAATTATGATCTATGTAGCTTGCTGATGGTCTCAGAAGGTACCTCGATGCTGCTAAACAAGTGTTACAAACCAATTTAAATAATGGACATGATCAAAATTCTTTGGGCTGACGATGAAATAGATTTGCTAAAGCCACAGCTTTTATTCCTAGAAAAAAAGGGCTACGACGTGATTACAGTCACCAATGGTCATGATGCTTTAGAAGAGTGCGAAGAGCGCAACGATATTGACGTAGTATTCCTAGACGAAAGTATGCCTGGTTTGACAGGACTAGAAACGCTTACCAAAATAAAAGAGAATTCTCCTTCCTTACCGGTAGTGATGATTACCAAAAATGAAGCAGAAACCGTAATGGAGGAAGCCTTAGGAAGTTCTATTACAGACTACCTAATCAAACCCGTCAATCCAAATCAGATATTACTGACACTCAAAAAAATTGTCGATAATAAACGATTGATAAAAGAGAAAACGACCTATGACTATCAAGTTGACTTCCGACAGATATCCATGGAGATTATGGACAATCCTGATGTTAAATCTTGGGTAGATATATACAAAAAGATAATAAACTGGGAGCTCAAGCTAGACGCCTCTAGTACCAATGAGATGTCTGATATACTAAGCATACAGAAGGAAGAGGCCAATCGCGGATTCTCAAAATTTATTGAGAAAAACTATCCGGATTGGATGTCCAAAAAATCAGACAATATTCCACTTCAGTCCCACAATTTGCTTCAAGAGAAGGTATTTACGCAGATGAATGATGATAAGCCAACCATTTTTCTACTCCTGGACAACCTTCGTATGGACCAGTGGAAAATCCTCGAGCCCATCATCACAGAGCTATACAGAGTAGTGGAAGAAGACTCCTTTTACAGCATTCTTCCGACAACGACACAGTATAGCCGCAACGCTATTTTTGCCGGCATGATGCCTAGCGAAATAGAAGAATATTATCCGGATTGGTGGAAGAATGATATGGAAAAGGGGGGCAAGAATATGCATGAAGCAGATTTATTAAAAGCGCAGATTGATCGAGTAGTACGCAAGCCACTCAAGCATGATTATATCAAGGTGACCAACGTCGCCAAAGGCAAGCAACTGTTAGACAACTGGCACAATTACCTCAACAATGACTTGACAGTTATTGTGTATAACTTTATAGATATGCTTTCGCATGCCCGCACAGAGATGGAGGTACTCAAGGAATTGGCAGGAGATGAAGCAGCTTATCGATCTTTGACCCGATCTTGGTTCTTACACTCTCATTTATGGGAGATGTTGCAGCGCGTGGCTGAGAAGGATGTACAGCTGATTATTTCTACAGATCACGGGACTATTAGAGTGAAGACGCCATCCAAAGTGGTAGGAGACAAGGATACGACTACCAATCTTAGATACAAAGTAGGCAGAAATCTTAAGTACACAGGAAAGGATGTTCTTGAGATAAAGGATCCCAAAAAAGTACTGCTTCCGACACCAAATATTAGCTCAACTTTTATTTTCGCTAAAGAAGACAAGTATTTCCTTTACCCGAATAACTACAATCACTATAACGCCTATTACAAAAATACTTTCCAGCATGGGGGAATTTCCCTAGAAGAAGTAATCTGCCCGATTATACGACTGGAAACTAAGTAATTTTTTAGGATAAAGATTTGGGGCCATCCTCAGACAGAAAAAGTCTGAGGTCGTTATGCTCCATAGCTCGCTCTTCGCTCGGCCCTTTGCCTGCACACCAGCTCTACGCGGTCTACTCCAGCATCCTCGACAGAAAATTGTCAAGGATGCCGGAGTACTATTGCGCAGCACTTGTCCGAGGATACCCTATTTTTAGCTATATCTGCTGTATTTTGATACCTGATAAGTAGCTAAATCAAAATATATGCATCATTCTCAAAGGCAATTGGTATTAATTACTATTTTTGAGCACAAACTAATTTTTTTGACCTTGATGAGAAATCTGCTCTTCCTTTTTATCACTATTATATGTTTCTCCTGCCAATCGGAGCCAAATAGCATGAGTTCATGGTCTGATTTAGACCTATTGAAGCATGGTATTCCTTTCAGTATTTTAGCGCCGGACAGCGCAAAAGTAGAAACCATTGATTTTGGCAACATCATGAAGGATGTTACAGTCCGAGGCAATGACGATTATTTTGTTCAAATTTTTGCCTCTGATGCAAAAACATTAGACGTTAAAACACTCAAAGAAGAAGCACTCAAGGAAGTTAAAGACGAAAAGCATTTTTCACGAGTAGTAGAAGAGTCAGATCAAGGCTTTCTATATGAAAGTAGAAGAGACTCCACCAATACATATTACGGATTTAGATATGTTCGTGTCCAAGGAAGTAAAGAATACCTTTTGCAAAACGGTTTTAGAGGATTTTTTACGGAGGAGCAAGCCCGCTCTATGTATAAGGCTGTTGCTGTACAATCTTCAAAATAGTCATTTTTTTCGTCAAATTTGTGACATTCAATATTTGATCAGAGTCAATTTTGCCCTTTTTTTAAAAGGGTAAAATGAATTTATGTGTGACGAACATAAATATTTTCCTCATACTGAAAATACCATTTTTTGGGTATTTGACTCTCCTTCATTGCCCCCTATCTTTGTATTAAGGGTTAGGATAAAGTTCTTTTCTCTTGAACGACCCCACTAGATACATTGAATTCCCATGAACTACAGCATTTCATCTCTTTCTGCTTTCCCACTTTTTCGCAGATCCGAGCCCTAATATGTTGTAGAAAGCTTATACCCATCGCTTTCGATAGGGCTTATACAGAAAACACAGTTTTATGAACAATAGGATATCCCGTATGAATATACGCTAATGTCCATTGAAGTAAGATTATAATCCACACATGCAAATCCTTCATTAGCATCAGCTAGTGTTGTATATGGCATGCCTATGTGAGTTGTACTCCTACTCATGAAACTCCTCATTTTTGATTTAAGACATTATAAAGCACCCTCCTGTTATTACAAAGGATGCTAAATAAACGAATATGATTAAAGAATTACTGTTATATTTTGCTTTGCTATTATGGTTTGTTGTGCCTTCACAGGCACAACTCACCATATTTGCTGAGGATATAACCGGTCAGCAAGGTGATATTATTGATGTGAGTATCAATGTTGAGGATTTTACTGATGTTGTTGCTATGCAATTCACATTTGAGTGGGATTCATTAGTTCTAGATTTTGTTGACGTCGTTGATATCAATCTAGTTGATCTGACACCTGGAAACTTTGGACCATCCATCAAAAGAGGTTATGTAGTATCTACATGGTTCGAAACTTACCTTACACCTACCAGTGTTCCAGACGGAACTCTTTTCAAGTTTAGATTTAGAGTTATTGGTGATCCTACCGAAAAGTCAGAATTGGTTTTTTCGGGAAGCGAGCTACCTAATTTTGCTAGTATAAATGGAATGCAAGTGGAGATGGAGTCGCGAGAAGCAACTTTCATGGTTCAGCAAGTACTCAATACTACCATATCTGTTCCGAATGGCTTTGATCTTTCTATTAGCCCAAACCCCTTCCAGGATATTGCTAAAATAGATTTCACTTTGGATAAAAACTATGAAGACTTTACGGTCTCAATATATAGTCTTGATGGAAAATTACTTCATCAGCAAATAGAAGATAGAGCAGCAGGTAGCCACACTATTCAAATCGATACAGAAAGATTACCTAATTCAGGTATCTATTTTGTCCAGATGCTAAGTGAAGGCTTGTTCACTTCTCACAAACTTATATTAGAAAACTATTAACTAATTATCCCAACTTTTTGGATATGAATAAGATCTACATACTATTTACCTTTTGTCTTCTTTGGATAGCTTCTGTCCAACTGAATGCTCAAGATCCATCCTTGTGTTTTAATCTTTCTTCTTCTGTAGCAAATCCTGCGGTGGGAGAGGAGATTGATATAGCTGTTAGTACAGGAGATGGATTTACGGACATTACAGGTTTGCAATTTGGACTAAACTATAACGGTGCTGCACTAGAGTTTTTGAGTGTAGATAACTCTAGTAATCCATTAAGTAATTATTCCGCGGTTAAGCGTCCGAGTAAATCTGAAATTGTGAATGTATGGATTGCATTTCCTAATCCTACACCTATTACATTGGCTCCAAACACTCCTTTGTATACGGCAAGGTTTAGAGTGCTTTCGACTATTGGAAACTCTGTAGATATTATTTGTGGAGGAGATGAAGTAGGATGTGAATTCTCAGATTCCAATCTACAAAGATTTGAGGATCTTTCTGCTTGTCAAACTGCTGATATTAATGGAGGTGGTGCTGCGCAGAATGAAGGTCCTATAAACGTGTCCATTCAAAATACTCAAGCAAGCACAGGAGATGAAGTGTGTGTTGAATTTGCAGTTTCGGATTTTGTAGATATCCTTTCTATGCAGTTCTCTATACAGTATGATCCATCAGTTCTTTCTTTTTCTGGAATACTTCAAGATACTACTAATTGCCCAGGTTCTGGCGCTCAGGTGTCTAATCCACTTTGTCTTACTTCTGGTAATTTTAATGAGTTTGCACCAGGTACGTTGACATTTTCATTTAGTGATTTTGGAAGTTCTCAATCATTTACGTTACCAGATGGTACAGTAATTTTAAATTTATGTTTTGATGTTACTGGAGCAGGAGGGACTAACTCTGACATTGTCATAAGTGACAACCCTACCTTTATTCAGATTACTAAGAATGGTGAGGGTAGTACAAATTTTGGACTTGTAAGTAATGTTGGTTCGGTTGACGTTTTAGGTTCAGGTGGTGCATTAGATATCGTTTCCTATTCTATTGGAAACGCTAGTGGAGACAATGGCACTAACGTTTGTGTTCCAGTTACTGTTGACGATGGATTTGATGATATTACAGGGTTTTCTTGGACTATAAATTATGATAATACGATACTAGACTTTACAGGATTACAAAACGTTAATCCAGCTTTAATAGCATCTCTAGGATCAAATGAACCAAACTCTGGTAGTTTGTTATTTACTTGGGCTGCAGATATATCTCCAAATTCTCAAGTTAGTTTACCAGATGGTACTGTATTGTATGAAATGTGTTATGACGTTATCGGTAACTCAGGACAAGTAAGCCCAATCAGATTTTCCAATGCACCAATATTAATAGAAACAGTTAAGATTGATGGTCCAGATCCAGATTCTGACCAAGATTTAACTATAGTAGATACTACTGATGGTAATATTTCGGTATCTAATTCTGATGGATTCAATTTTATAGTTTGCGAAGCAGATGCATGTCCTTCTGATCAAGTATGTGTTCCAGTTTTAGCGACAGGTGCTGTAGGTATTGCTTCATTGCAGTTTACACTATCATACGATCCTACTGTTTTAGATTTTAATTCATTTACTGGAAACTCAAATGTTATTGCTAATGAACCAGCAAACAATCCAGGAAATATTATCGTGATTTATATTTCATTATCAAATCCACCTGAGGAATTGAATCTTCAAGATTGTGGGCAATTTGGAGAATTTTGCTTCGACGTTATTGGAGGACAGGGTTCTTCTACAGTAGTGGAAGTGACGGATGATCCTACTGAATTTAGAGTAGCTATTATTGGAGACAATGGAGTAGGAGAGGATGTTGAAGCTTCAGCAAGCCCAGGTGCTGTAAATGTAAATTGTGGAGGCGCGCCGGGGTCACCAGTTATCACTTGTGATTGTGGTTCTGATTTAGAAGAGTTTATCGTGGATGTTGATAATACTATTGTTAACGATGTTGTTTGTAATGGTGATCAAAATGGATCTATAATATTATCAGTTTCAGGAGGTCAAATGCCTTTTACATACGACTGGTCAAACAACGCAACGACAAAAGATATTTCTAACTTAGGACCTGGTAATTATACTGTAGATGTTACAGATAATACAGGAGCAGTTGCCACTGCGTCATTTACTGTTGAGGAACCTCAAGTACTACAGCCAAGTTCAATGGCTTCGAATACTACTTCTCAAACCGCCAATGATGGTATGATTAGTTTGAATGTTTCTGGAGGAGTAGCTCCTTATAGTTATGCATGGAGCAGTGGGCAGTCAACGGCAACTATCAGTGGCTTAGCACCTAATGCATATAGTGTTACTGTTACAGATGCAAATGGCTGTACACTAGTGACGAGTCGTACCATCGGGACACCAGTTACAATAGGACCTGCGGGAACTACCGTTATTACGGACGTTGTTTGCTTTGGGGAAAATACAGGAAGCATTGACTTGATGCTTTCAGGTGGTGTAGCTCCATTTAGTTTTGCTTGGAGTAATAATATCAACCAGGAAGATCAGTTTGGATTAGCAGCGGGCACTTATTGTGTTACTGTTGTGGATACAAATGGAGAATCTATTGATGCTTGTTTTGATGTAGCAGGACCTACATCAACACTGGATATCGCTACGGTTTCTGAATTGCCTCAATCTATTCCTGGTGCAAACGATGGTGCTATTGACATCAATGTTGCTGGCGGAGGATCTAGTTATACCTATATCTGGAATGGTCCAGGCATCAACAATGTTACTACTCAGGATATTTCTGGATTGACAGAAGGATCATACACCGTACAAGTTACAGATGATTTTGGATGTGTTAGGACAAGAACATTTTTCGTGCCGACTGCAGGAGAAGCATTATCTATTGATAGTGGCGCTTCTCTAGTAGCAGACGTTAGGTGTTTTGGTGAAGATAACGGTGCCATAAATGCTGTAGTTAATGGTGGTGCTACGCCTTACTCATATAGCTGGAGTGGGCCAGGCAGTTTTGCTGCAACTACACAAAATATCAGTGGCTTAGCACCTGGATCTTACCAGTTGACAGTTACAGACAACAATGGGGAAAGTACAGTTTCTGTTCTGTTTTTAGTTACGGAGCCTTCTTCACCTTTGAGTGCTACTGGTCAGATTACAGATGAATCTTCTCCTGGAGCAAATGATGGAGGTATTGTACTTTCTACTACAGGAGGTACGCCAGGGTATTCATTTGCATGGAGTAATAATAATTTTACAAATAGCAATTTTGGATTGACAATGGGAACTTATACAGTGACTATTACAGATACAAGAGGTTGCACATTTATAGAGTCTTACGTAGTTCGGTTTGATGCAAATCCTTTGGTGATCAACGCATTAGGTAGTACAGTAGTTGACGTAAGATGTTTTGGAGATGCTAACGGTTCTGTTATACCAATGGTGAATGGAGGAGTTGAGCCATATACTTATAATTGGGATACGGGTGCTAGTACTCCTACTATATCAGGATTGACAGCCGGAGAGTACACGGTTACAGTTACTGGTCAAGCAAATCAAACTGCGATTCAAACCTTCTTAGTAGGAACACCAACTGCAATAAATATTGTTGTCAATGGCACAACAGCTGAAACTGGAAATGGCAATGATGGTAGTATTTCTATCAGTGTTTCAGGAGGGACTCCAGGATATGCTTATTCTTGGACAGGACCAAACAGCTTTACATCTACAGCAGAAGATTTGACAAACCTAGCAGAAGGAGTGTATACGATTACGGTTATTGATGATAACGGCTGTACAGGAGAGATGGATATCCTTTTAGGAGCAGTTCTGTTCATAGAAAACAAACGTGAAACGGATGTAGATTGCTTCGGTGAGTGTACGGGAGAGATTGATATTGTAGTCGTTGGTGGACGTCCACCATATCTATATAATTGGGCTGGACCAAACGGATTCTCTGCAACTACCCAAGACTTGAGTGATTTATGTGCTGGTGTATATTCAGCTACTATCACAGATAACGTAGGACAAAATATTTCTACTACTTGTAGAATAGATGAGCCATTGTTGCCATTGAATATTGGAGCCAACCCTACTATTGTAAATGAAGTAGTACCTAATTTAGGCGCTATCAACATCACTGTGAATGGTGGAACACCTCCATACACATACCAATGGAGTAATCAGAGTGCTAGCGAAGATATTACAGATTTGGAAGCGGGGTCATACAGAGTGACGATTACAGATGGTAACGGTTGTATCCTTGTGTCTCCAGAATATGTAGTAGAAAGAGAAGCGCTTCCTATCAATATTGAAGAGCTGATTACGGAAGCACCTACTTGTGGGGGAGACTGCAATGGGTTTATTTCTGTCCGAGTACAAGGTGGAGATCCAGCTTATGGCATTGAATGGAACGATGGATTTTCTCAAATACTATCAAGTATCAATCCTACATTTTCAAGGCAAAATCTTTGCGCAGGAGTCTATATAGTTACCATCACAGATGGTAATGGTCAAGCAATTACGCAATCAATTACCCTTACAGATATTCCTCCTATCGAAATCTCTGAAGTAATAACACCAGAAGTTTCTGGAATGGATGGTGCAATAAATACTACAGTTGTAGGAGGGCAAGCGCCTTATGATTATAACTGGGCGCCAAGCACATTGCCAGCTACAGCAGATCAAGAGAACTTAACTGCTGGACTGTATATAGTTACAGTGACTGATGCCAACGACTGTACGTCTATTAAGTCATTTATTGTACCTGATAATATTTTGCCATTAACTTTTGATGGTAATGTTGTATTCAATCAATTAGATTGTTTTGGAGATACCGATGGTAGCATCAATATTACTATCAATGGTGGGGTTCTACCATACTCTTTTACATGGAGTGATAGTCAAAACCAAGTCACTGAGGATGCGATTGGTTTAGCAGCAGGTTCTTACAATGTAACTATAGTAGACGCAGATGGTACCGAAATTATTAGTCCTTTGTATGAAATAACACAACCGGATGAACTACTTGTAGACATTGCGAATTTAGAATTTCCTGATGCAGGTATGGCCAATGGTCGTGCTTCTGCTTTTCCATCAGGAGGTACGCCACCATATATGTATATGTGGGAGTCTGGAGAGATATCTCAGAACGCTGCTAACTTAGTAGAGGGAGTTCAAAATGTTACGGTTACAGATGCAAATGGATGCGTGGTGATGAAATCATTTTTCGATGAAGGTGTGCCACTTTCAAGTAGCCCAGATGTTCTTGATATTTCATGCAATGGAGACGCTTCAGGAATGATTTGTGTCCAAACAGCTGGAGGTGTATCTCCATTCGAATATATATGGAGCACGGGAGAAACCACAGAATGCATTTCGAGATTATTAGCGGGAACATATTCATATACTTGTACCGATGCACGAGGAACGGTTTTCGAAAGTGAAATCATTGAACTTACAGAGCCAGATCCACTTGACATTACTTTTGAAATAACAGCACCTACCACTTCAGAATCTTTAGATGGAGGAGCAATAGCAATCGTTACAGGAGGTACAGCACCATATACATACCAATGGAGCAATCCTGATAATGGAGGCTGTAATACAGCTAACTGTGAACCTTTGGTGGAAGGAGTATACTTTGTGGTAGTGCAAGATGCTAATGAATGTATCCTTGTAGATTCTGTGGGTGTATTCAGCAACGATCAGTCTTTAGACGAATGCTTAGAAACAAGAAATATTATTACGCCTGCTGAGGATGACGGGAAGAACGATAGTTTCTTGATTCAGTGTGCACCAGGCACGCAAAATACTATTGAGATCTTCAATAGATTTGGACAGCAAGTTTTCTTCATGGAGAACTACGACAACTCATGGGAAGGAACGGATAGAAGAGGAAACTTACTTCCTGCAGGAGGATATTTCTATGTTTTTATTATAGAAAATCCTAATACGGGAGAGTCGGTTCCTTATCAAGGGCACATTACCATACTTAGGCAATAAATTAGAGATTCCATTTTATCAGATTATGAATTTTTTAGCGATGAGCATATCAAATCTTACAACTATGAAATATATACTTTCAACCATATTTTGTGTATTCCTTTTAGGAGCGCTTAATGCACAGAATGAAAGCATCTTTCTGCACTATCATGTCAATCCTACATTGATTAATCCTGGTGCTTCTGGATTCAGTGAAGGGCATGAATTGTTTCTAAATGGTAGACTGCAAAATACTGGATTTGATGGAGGAGGATCACCTCAGTCTTATGCCCTTTCATACAATGGTAGAGTATCAAGTACCTTTGGGTTAGGAGCGCAGTTGTTTAGAGAAGACATCGCTTCTTTGACAAGAACCAAATTTCAGCTGAACTACGCATTTCAATTCGATAAATTCGAAAATTTTAAACTCGGAGTTGGATTCTCAACTGAATTTGAAAGTAATAGAGTACCTTCTGATTATCAAAACAATCCTTTAGTGGATATTGACGATATTCTACTCATTGAGTCTATAGCTGGCAAAAATTTCTTTGACGCTTCTATAGGCGCTTGGACAGAGATAAAAGGAAATACTTTTATAGGACTATCAATACCAAATTTGATTAGCCAAAGAATAAATAATATCGGATCTACTGACCCAGATAATACTGGTTTGGCAAGATATTATATACTTACTGGTGGACATTCATTCCCAGTAGAAGGATTCAATTTTATCTTAGAGCCTTCAATTTTAATAAGAAAAGCTAGAGATACTCCATTCGGTGTTGACTTTAATGTCAAGGCTAAATATCTTGAAGAAAAAATAATAGCTGGACTAACGTATAGATCTGGTACAGGCGGAAATATCGCACTTTTACTAGGTACTAAATTCAATGATTTTAAATTATTTTATTCATATGATTTTGCTTTCCAGAGGTTTCAAAGATACAACAGTGGTTCGCACGAGTTGACTTTGAGCGTGGTATTTGGCAAAGAAGAAAAAGATCGCGCTGAAAAGCATCGCAAGTAGATCAAGATATGGTTTTTGGGATGGCCTCTCTCTGCAATGGTAGAGGGGGGCTTCCCAATCCTTTTACTCGTATTACCGATTCATATTAGTCTGCTTTATTCTCATGACGATTACAAATAAAATTGGAACACTATTATTTCCAATTCCCTTCCCTTATGCGTAGCTGTTACGAAGAGTAGTAGGCATTTTTTGAGTTAAAGATTTATCCCCCGTTTTTATTCCAATAAGGAATGGATAGAACTCGACTACATTTTTTAAACCGTATTGCAACTTATAGGCGTTCGCTTATGAGATTTTTGTGGTTTATGAGTCTTGTAGTTTTTGGGGCAAACCAGCTTTCTGCTCAATGCACTTTAGCTTGCAACGATGAATTGCAG
>JALZVN010000019.1 GCA_023299965.1 Saprospiraceae bacterium
TAATATTAACCAATATAAATCAATATATAAGTTCGTTACAGTCTGACATAGTACAAGACAAAATGTCGGATATCCTAATTTCTAAGGCCATTAACCTAGATTTTGAGTACTTCGACTCTGATACCTATCACGATACGTTTCAAAGAGCTATAAACTTAGGAGGCAAAATGCCACTCACCGTTTTTAGCTCATTTGTAAGTTTCTTGCAAAATTTAGTGACCTTACTCGCTATCGGCTCCCTCCTCATGACGCTACACTGGAGCATTGCATTTATTCTAATTTTCATTGCTCTACCAGTTGCCTTTGTAAGACATAAATACAGTGAAAAAACCATCGAACTTAAGGTCAAACAGACTCAAGAAGAACGAAAAGCAGGTTATCTAAAAAGAGTATTAACCATATCAGAGTACGCAAAAGAAGTTAGAGTATTCAACTTTGGAAAAAAATTGCTTGACCAATTTCTAACACTTAGAAAAGTACTTAGAAAGGAAAAAAGAAACTTATATAAACGTCAGTTGATAGGAGTTAGCCTCACACAATCAGCGGAAGCCGTTGCAATCGTTGGGGCTCTTTCAATAATAATTTTCAAAGCTGTAGATGGGCAAACTAGTGTTGGAGATATCGCTTTATACTTTACTGCCTTCCAAAAAGGTCAAAGCAGTATAAATGCTTCACTAAGATCTCTAATACTAATACATGAAAACAAACTAAACATTGATCTTATTTTTGAATTCTTAAATCTAAAAAACAAAACCGTCAATGAAAAACTTTCTTTGCCTAGCGTTCCAAAAATAGAATCCTTAGAACTAAAAAATATTTCTTTTACTTATCCTGGCACTGCCAATCCAGTGATAAAAGATGTCAGTGAAAAATTTGAGAAAGGAAATATATATGCATTCGTTGGCGAAAATGGATCTGGTAAAACAACTCTAATTAAACTTATTAATAGACTCTATAAGCCACAATCTGGAAGTATCGTTATAAATAACACGTTAAATATTAATTCATTAAGTGTAACTAGTTTAAGAGAAAGAATATCTGTTATTTTCCAATATTTTTCGAAATATAATTTGAGCATTAAACAAAACATAAGTTTATCAAATTACAATCAACCGATCGATGAAGACAAGATAATTAAGGCAACTGAATTGTCTAAGTCAGATTCATTCATTCAAAAATTTAATCAAAAGCTAGAAACAAAACTCGGCAGATCCTTTAGAAATGGAAAAGAATTAAGTGGTGGACAATGGCAAAAAATCGCTCTTGCTCGAGCATTCTATAAAGACGCTGATTTCTTAATACTAGATGAACCAACTAGCTTTATTGATCCAATATCAGAAGATGATATCTTTAATAACTTAAGAGAAATTGGCAAAAATAAAATACTAATACTAGTAACACACAGGATTTATAATCTAAAAGCGGTTGACAAAATTATTGTCATGGATAAAGGCAAAATAGTAGAATCTGGTAGTCATGATGCCCTACTTAAAATCGATGGTCTTTATAAAAGAATGTTTGAAAAACAAGAGCATTAACCTATTCTTGTTTTGATAGTTTTATGTAAAAATGGTCATGAAAAAAGCTCAAAGATAGAGCATGAAAGTCAGCCCAAATATTTTGATCCCAATCAGTCAATAAACTTGGCTACGTAAAAAATAAGCATTTTCACTAAAATAAGTGCAAGAACTGCAATGTGATAGAAATGGATTGACGAGTCCTAAATTACCCCTAAAAAACATACCTAAGTAGTAGGATATATCTAGAGAATTAGATTTGGGAAGGCTTTGGAGGACTCCTAAAGGCTTAAAAACTGTATATCAGATTGTATTTTATAGGAGAATCGTACTTATTCAGGACGCCGAGGCATACCTATATGACAAATCAAGAATCAAAATGACCTCATTAATATAAGACAAACTAGTAATATGGAATAAAATAATATTGATTTTACACAATTACGTGTGATATTCAGTTGCTGCTTTTCAATATATCCCTATATTGTACTTCTACTTAAAAACAAAAAACATTAAAGACAAAATCATACATAATCTCTCGCGAGTGTGCCTATTGGGTATATTCTTATTAGGAGTGTTGACCATTCCTGAAGATTTGTTTGCTATGAATGACTCTAGCATTAGGTCAATAGGTATTGGAATATGCTTAGTTGTCTTTTCAGTAAGTCAGTTATTTTTACCCTCTAAAAAAATCAACTTTCACTCTGTTGACATTTGGTGGATGATACTAATTGTTTTCACTGGATTTAGTGCTTTATGGTCTTTAAACGGTTCATATGCCATATATGGCTGTTTCAGTACGATCTTGCTGTATTGCTGTTTTTCTGCCTTTCAATCTTCAGAAATCAGATCCGATGAAAATATTAACAGCATTTTTTGGACCTCAACTATCTTATTTCTAAGTATTTTAATCATGCTATCTGCAGCCATCTTTACTTATATGGGGGCAGAAAACTTACAAGATTTTGCCAAGAATAAGTATTCCTATGCCCTTTTTAAAAATAGTGATATTCTAATCTCAATCGCCTTATTGTTAGCACCTTATATCGCATTCACGAGTAAAAATGTCCACAAAGCAATTGCACCAACACTGTTTATAATCACCTCCATTATAATATTAACGATCCAACCTTTAAAAGCTGCACTAGTATTAGTCTTTCTAGCAAGTATTTATATCCTATTCAATGCTAAGCTAAAACAGATTAATAAATACCTAATTCTTGGAGGTGCTATTATTGTTCTCTTTGCTGGTTTGATATACGGTCCAGTAGACAAAGTGGTTTTAGCAAGTCAAACCAAATTTACGCAGGAATCAGTTGATCAAAATGATCGCATACAGTTGTGGAGAAACAGCATGCGACTAACAAAAAGATCTCCTTTTATAGGTCATGGAAGCAACAATTGGGAGTTGGCCGTTGGACAATTTGGTTACGGCGTTTACAAAATCCCTACACAGGTAATTTCCCCAAAATTACACAGATACAGTCATAGTATTGTCAGTCAAGTATTATCAGAATTGGGTCTTATTGGGTTCATAGCAGTTTTATATATTGCAGTGCTTCCTTGCTTACGACTTATCAATGAGAGGGTTATGCTTTCAAAATTAGAAGTGGCAGCTCTAGTAAGTGTGTCTACTTTTTTTCTACTAGGAATTATTTATGGTACTCCGCTTAGTTACTACAAGGATTTTCAAGGAATAGTATTAATATTTGTAATTGGATTGGCGATTATAAGCACAAAAAGTAATCTTAGTACCACCCTATTCACTACCCACAATAAAGCAATTAATTTAATGATACTGGTTGGTGCTATGAGTACTATTATTTATTTCGGTAGAATTAGCCATGGTGAAACGCTTCAAGAAAAAGCTGTAACTGCTATCATATCTAAAGACTATGAGACTTCAGAAAAACTTGCAACTAAGGCTTTAGAAATCATCCCTGAATCAAAAAATTACCAAATTTTATTTGAGTCTTTAGTACAACAAAATAAAAATACAAGAGCAACTCAAGTAATAAAAGAAGCTTTAAGAAAAGACCCTCATAATGCTATTTTACTATACACACATGCCGACCATATTTTTTCTTTGGGAAATATTGATAAAGCAATATTGCTTAGTAAAAAAGCATTCAAGGTAGCACCTAATTACCTCTACAATAAAGCTCTTTCTGCAAAATGTGTATTCATCAAAAATCCTCAAATTGAAGTCTACAGAAAATTGCTGAAGATAGATGCTGAATTTACGGCATCAATACAACTTAAAGACCCGGAAATCTTTACCCCTGAAAATTTAAAACTGAAAAATGTAAAGAAAGATTTTAGTCAATTTATCAATGATAACAAATCAAAAATCCGCAAATCAAACAAAAATTAATAAAAAAACGGGACATGCGTTCAGCATATCCCGTTTTTCCTTTAATGTATATTGATATTTTTTTCAATACTTATTCCGCATAAGCACCAGTAGGTATATCAAATGCACTCAAGTCCATTCTATCCTTTGAGTAAGAAAAATTACTGTACTTTGTTTCTCTTCTAACTTCACCTAACTTGCCATCTTCCCACTTTACACTCTTAGCAACACTTGGAAACTTAAGACCATTTACATCTTGCCATACAAATTGCAGAGCACTATATTTTTCTGCGTTTGCAGCATCAAAGTAAGTTACCGAATAATTGATGAAATCGATCACATGCGTCTGAGGGTTTGCATAAAGGATATATTGATCTCCTGGTGCATCTCCAACGCCTGCTTTAAAGCTAGTCTTAAGAACAGCGTATTTCTTACCATTAACCATCTTCTCGCCTAAGTCTTCATACACGACACCCGGATCAGCTAATACGTATGGTAATGCTACAAAATAAAAGAATAGGTTATTCATAAAACGAGGCGATTGACCTGGAAATGAATCTCTGTGGGGACTTACCCATACTTTGTCTCCATTATTTCCTAAAGTGTACTTGCCTGCCACTGAATTAGTAGAACGTCGACTCTTAAGATCAACTACATGCATATCTGCAGTTGGACCTTCTCCTCTCGTAAATTTGAGTGTATTCATGGCATTCCATGCATCCAATCCCCCATGTGCATCCAAGATCTTCTTGAAAAGTGGAGGATAATTCATCGCCTTCGAAGGTTGTGAGGTAGGCTGTGACGTTGCAATTGGCTGAGTAGTGGCTGCTACTTTTGTAGCAGTATCTTTAGCCATGTCTTTTGCTTTTGAGGCTGCTGCATCTCCAGATTCGCAAGAAAAAATCCCTATCGAAAATAGTAGCGCAAATAGTAAAATGGTGTTTTTCATTTTTTAATTTTAGATGATATTGAATATATATTCTAAGTTGATTCTAAATGGCAATTTGGCAAATTTACATCATTTTTCCTTAAGAACGCCCCCCTTACATATTCAAAAAAGCCCTCAAGTCAATACATTTTGCAAAACATCTTGTCTAAATCATTCAATATCAATGAATCAAGTGCAATCATCCATATAAAACTTATAAATACTGAAGCGAACCACAGTACCATTATTTACCTCGCATTGAACTACTACCTTCTAGCTTAAATTAGCTAATTTGTTAGAGAGATTTACGATCACCATTCAATAGACTAGATAATAAAGTTGATTTACCACAAAAAAAGTACTCCAAATCCTGTTTTAATTCCGCAAGTTTTAAATAAAAAATATCATTCTATGGAAACACAACAATTAATATCACTCCCTTTAAAATCAATAAGGATTCTTCAATAAATAACTTATCATGTAACGTGATTTTTTTTTGAGTTTTTTTTGACAAAAAATTAAATCCCTCTGCAAAGGCAATAAAGTAATGCCTTGAACTCAAATGGAAAAGAGACTTAGTAAGGAAACCTTTGTGATTTTACAATATCAAAGATTAATATTCAATAATAGAATCTATATGTTTCCATTCTATCCCAGTCAAAATATTCTATTGTCCAGGATGCTATCAATCCGTATACATCGTAATGATTCAATTACTCCTTGAAGTCAAATAACTAATGGCTACCTCTATTAACTATACTCTTGCTTGATCAAAAAAATTCTTAAACGAATCGAAAGCACAGCTACTTCCAACTCAAGAAACAGCTAATAGAGGTACCCTAAGGCAAATTCCTCATTTAGTGAGCCAATTAAAGACCTATGCACTGGAAGTACTTAATTTGAACAAAAATAAATGAAATTCATTTAGGCTAGAATCATTCTATCGTCACTTCCTTTGTCATTCCTACTCATTCTCTTAAGGGATGAGAAAACTAGTAGAAACTAAAGTCATGGATTTAAAGCCCATAGATTTAGCAAATTTTTGAAATCACTAAATACTCTGGGTATTAGTCCATATTGCAAAAGAAATAGCATTCATTTCATAATACAAACCATTATCAGTGTTCACTGATTACGATCTCATTATCAACCTCCCTAATTAAGTATTCATCATTATTTTTGTTTATAAAACTTGATAAATTCACCATTTTTTATGTAAATTCTATCTGATTATAATTAAGTATACCATAATTAGATCTCTACTTGCCTTTTGCACGTACTATTCCTATTAATACTCTTATCTCTTTTTAAATTATCATTAGAGGTTTCTATCGTGAACGGAAATATTAAATTGCAAAATTTGCCCTATCATCATAGCCTTCGGTCAAATTCATAACCAGAAATGCAGCAATATATATTAAGCTTATCCACAATGACATTAATTTTAACTTTATGATCGACAAAATTATAGTCATATACAATGAAAAAATTGGAGGACAAGATTTTCATCCGGATATAATAGCACTGAATGGTCTCTGCAAAGAAATGTTCGAAAAGCAAGATATAAGTTAGTAAACATGAAAAATAGTGATCTATCTCCAGAATTAGCGCTTCTCGTAAACTGCCTTAAAGACTTTGTTTATAAAGACTTTAAGCAGACAAATGAAATAGTACTAGATCCAGATATTGACTGGACCAAGTTTCAACAATTGCTCAATACACATGGAGTGCCCCTACCGGTTTATCATACCTTGCTTTTTCGTATTCCAAATTCTATCCCTATTGAATTCAAGAAAAAATTACATCAAATTCAAAATTTTAGTCGAAAGCGAAATAGAAATCTTTTTTTTGAAACTTCTAAGGTAATTGCTGCTGCAAGTGATAAGAATATTACCCTTCTACCGTACAAAGGACTACCCTTTGCAAAACAGTTCTATGGCAATATTTTCCAAAGATCGTCAGTAGATATTGACTTTGCACTTGGTCTTGACAAATTTCAAGACATAAAAGACATTATGCTTAGCTTAGGCTATGAAGAATATAAAAGTGAAATAAATCACGACCTCATAAAGGATTCAAGAGCATATTATTTAGACTATCCATTTATCAAAAGAAACAAAAATGGACAAATTGTTTTTAACGTTGAATTTCACTGGACACCTTCTCATCAGATTCTAAATATTCCGATAAGCTTTGATGAATTTAATGATCAAACCGTTGACTTACCATTTGGAGCCAAATCCATAAAAACATTCGACAAAGTATATCAGGCACTTTTTGCCATTATACATCATGGAAATGTTGACTGCTGGGGCAAACTAAAGCACCTTGTAGATTTAGCTTTAATACTAAACGCTTTAAATGAAAAACAAACACTAGACCTTGAAGCGCTCTGCAAAAAGTATCATATTTTCAATTCCCTGCAAATAGGAAGAGGGTTCTTAGCAACTATTTTTGACGATCCAAGATACCAACATATCAAAGTATCTAGTAAATGGGTTAATGATACTTTGCTAGGTAAACTAGCAGGCAAATGGTCCGAAAACAAAATGAAATTCTGGTACTACCTTTCATCAAGGGACAACTTCAATGACAAAATGAAAGCAACCCTCTCCATCTTAAAGTACCAACTATTTATCAAGTCAAAATTTGACTAAACCCTACTCCAAACTATATTGGATACTCATCTGCTCCAAAGTCTCTATCAACTTATTATTTGCCTTGATCTTATAGGTTCTACTATACATTGGTAAAAGCAGCCGCTCCTCGACATCTGCAATTTCTAATTTCAAAGCATTCTTACCTTTAAACTCAGAAATAATCTTTTTTATATTATCCACCATCTTTTGATCCAGCTGGTCTAGACGAAGCTTCAATTTAATTTCATTGACTATGGATTCCTCGATTTCAGCTAGCAAACTTGCATCCTTAATATTAAACGCCCATTGTTCTGCGCCTCTCCATCTTGGTTCATAAACACCTCGGACATATAGACACTGCCCAATCTCCATTAAGTGCTTAAACTTTTGATAGTCATCTCGCCACAAGGATACTTCTATACTCGAAGTATAATCTTGCAAAGTGGCAAATACTCTCCCATTCCCTCTGCTATCCGTACCATGATTCGCAGCAGTAACAATCGCAACTACTTTAGCAGGCGCATTTGGTCTAGAGTGAGTAGCTTCTAGAGAGCAAGTTGTAAAGTGCTCCGCAACCATTCTATATTCATCAAGTGGATGCCCGCTAATGTATATCCCTGCTACTTCCCTTTCTTCAGTTAACTTTTTGATGAGGGGCCAAGACGTATGCGGTGGCGGTGGTGGTTCTGGTATCATTATCTCCGCCGAAGCTCCAAAAAGAGAATTGGCTGTTTCTACTATTTGTTTTTGATATACGTTACCATATCGAAGTAGATGCTCTACATAGGTATCATACTTATCAGAAGGCGTAAAGTAATTCCCTCTTTCCGTTTCGAACAAGTCCAAGGCACCACCCTTCACTAGACTCTCCATACATTTCTTATTGATGGTGCGAAGGTTGAGTCTGCGCATCATATCGAAAACAGATTTAAAGGCTCCCTCTCTCTCTCGATTCTCTACCAATTCAGTAACAGGTCCTTCTCCCACTCCCTTCAATGCTGATAAACCAAAACGAACGTGACCTAATTCATTCACTGTAAAGTTCATTTCAGATTCATTCACATCAGGCCCTAGCACATTAAGCTTCATTCGTTTACATTCCCGCAAAAAGAAAGTCAGCTTTTCCAGATTATTCTTACTGTGCGTCAAGATCGCAGACATAAATTCCGCTGGATAATGCGCCTTTAGGTAAGCAGTATGGAAAGCCACTACAGAATATGCCGCTGCATGCGAACGGTTGAATCCATAGTTGGCAAACTTAAACATGATCTCATAGATCTCTAATGCTTTCTCTTCACTTATATTATTCTCCGCAGCCCCCTTTACGAAAAGCCCCTTGTGCTTCTCCATCTCCTTTACCTTCTTCTTACCCATGGCTCTTCGGAGCATATCCGCCATACCTAAAGTATAGTTCCCTACAACTCTAGCAGTCTCCATGATCTGCTCTTGATAGACCATGATACCATTGGTATTCTCTAGGATAGGCTCCATAGAAGGATGAGGATAGGTCACTTCTTCCTTACCAAACTTTCGATTGATAAAGGTTGGGATATTATCCATTGGGCCAGGACGGTACAAGGCGTTCATGGCGATCAAATCTTCTATATTGGTGGGCTTGAGATCTCTCAGGTGCTTCTGCATTCCTTCAGATTCAAACTGAAATATACCTACCGTGTCCCCTCTTTGAAACAGCTCATAGGTCTTCTCATCATCTAATGGAATATCATTGGGAATGATTCGCGCACTTTCTCCATAGCGTCGAATAATAATGTTGATACAAGTCTTGATGACAGACAAGGTTTTAAGCCCCAAGAAATCCATCTTTAGCATTCCTGCACTCTCCACTACAGAACCATCAAACTGCGTCACCAAGAGGTCCGCATCCTTTGCGGTACAAACAGGAATATAATTCGTGATATCATCAGGGGCAATGATTACCCCTGCAGCATGTATCCCAGAGTTACGGATAGTTCCTTCCAGCTTGGCAGCATTCATCAATGTAGAATTTGCCAAATTGTCAACATTGGTATACGCATGCAGTTGCTCTATCTTCTGAAATTCTTCACTCGGCCAATCAGATTTTAACTCCTTAAAACTACTACTCACCACTTTACCAAGCGATGGACTTTTTCCTTGTCTAGATGGAACTAACTTTGCGATTCCATCCGCCTCAGACAAAGGCAATTCTAGTACTCTTGCTACATCTCTAATCGCAGACCGCGCCTTCATCGTACCAAAAGTAATGATCTGAGCCACTTGACTCTTGCCATACTTATCTACAACATAGTCGATAACCCGCTGTCGTCCTTCATCATCAAAATCTATATCAATATCCGGCATTGAAATACGCTCCGGATTCAAAAAACGCTCAAAGAGTAGTCGATATTTAATCGGATCAATATCCGTAATCGTTAAGCAATAAGCTACCGCAGATCCTGCCGCAGATCCTCTACCAGGCCCCACCGCTACATCCATCTTCCTAGCTTCATGTATAAAATCCTGCGTAATCAAGAAATATCCTTCAAAACCCATATCCGTGATCACCCCTAGCTCCATTTCAAGTCGCTCACGCACTTCTTCCGTGATTTCACCATATCGCATTTTTGCCCCTTCGTATACTAAGTGGCGTAAGTAGTCCGCCTGTATTTCAAATCCTTCAGGTAGGGGAAAATTGGGCAAGATCACGTCTCTAGCCAGCTCTAAGACTTCGACTTTATCATAGATCTTCATAGTCGTCTCGAGAGACTGAGGAACATCGCTAAAGATATTCGCCATTTCTTGCTGTGTCTTAAAGTAGAAATCAGAACTAGAAAAACGGAAACGCTTTTCGTCATTCACCTTTGACCCTGTATTAACGCAAAGTAGGATATCATGTGGAAAATTATCCTCCTCTTCTACATAGTGAGAATCATTAGTACAGATAACCTCGACGTTATATTTTTTAGCAAACTTGAGCAATACTTGATTGATATACTCCTGACTTACTCCAGTTTTCACACCACCAACATCTATATTCTCGAGCCCTCGATGTCTTTGCAGTTCGATATAATAATCCTCGCCAAAAAGATCTAACCACCACTGCAACTCTTCTTCCGCTTCATCCTCTTTCCCTTGCAGTATCAACTGAGGAATGATAGCTCCAATACAACAACTTGTAGCAATAACACCTTCAGCGTACTTGACGAGTAATTCTTTATCTATTCTTGGAAATTTTCCATAGGCTCCCTCTATAAAGCCTAGAGAACACAGCTTAGAAAGGTTAGCATACCCAGTAGCGTTCTTTGCCAACATCAATTGATGATGTCTTACATCACGCTCTCCTATACTTTTTTGAAAACTTTGTTTGGTTCTATCTTTTACAAGATAAAACTCGCAACCTACGATAGGTTTTATATTCCTCTTCTTTGCTTCAGATACAAATTTGAAAGCGCCAAACATGTTTCCATGATCGGTCATGGCGACTGCTTTCTGACCATCAGCGACCGCCTTATCCATCATTTTACCTATATCCGAAGCTCCATCAAGGAGTGAATACTGAGTATGACAGTGCAAATGGATAAATTCGTTCATAGTTCGAGTGTTTTTAAATACCCGATCCAATTGGCTTCAGGCATCACCCCAAAGATAATAAAACGACAGTCTATATTGAATACGCAACAGGCGCTATACTATACTTTTTATCCACATTCTAGAGCTTCACACCCAAATGATTCCCCAATTCCTCAAATTGTCCTTCCCAATCCTTATTGGCAAACACCCATTCGCTTTTTTTATGGCCCTGAAGCATCCCAAAGTATAAGTTTTGAGACTTCCAAATATCCAACTCCACTTCTAGCCCTTTGAGAATATCAAAGATGTCATTAAGCAATACAAGTTGAGTAATAGAAAAATCAGACAAAGCCAATTTACGCACCTCATAGAATATCCGCTCACTCGCAGCATAATGAAATTCTTGCTGATTATTGATCTGCAAATTCCATCTATTAAACTCATCACTGAGGTGACGCAATTTGTTGATATCCAATACTTCTTCACTAAAAAATTGATGTATCTCTTTATTTAAGATAAAATCCGTTGCACTCATAAATGCACTCGGAATAGGAATATTACTCAAGGACATTCCTGTCATCAGTTGATAGTTGTCATTGTAGATTTCACGAAAAGAAGCTTCTATATTTTGCAAGCTTTTGCTCGTTATCTTATTGAGAATCTTTCTTTTCTCATCTTTGAAAAGATGCCAGATCGTAAAGTTTTTATCCTCAAAGTACTTCTGCATATGAGACAACACCTCACCAAGATTGGTCGTCTCAAAGGAAGACAATACATTCGACTTGAGCTCTTCATAGTTAGTCTGAGACATGTCTTGACTGAGATTCCCCATGATATTTTGCTGCCCTAAGTATAAGACTACAAACTTGTAACTCTTTTCTCTAAAAGTCACTTTCGAACGTATCCTGATTTTTCCAACCGCCAATCGCTGATTTCCAGCCTCTTTGATTTGATAGTCATCCATAATCGCCCTAAATCGATATATCTCCGCGTCCTGACCGCGCTTTTCAAAAATAGACGCCACCGCAAAGTGCATCGCCACCCTTTCAAGGTTAACAGCGCTCGGCACCACATTCTTGTTATAGGACACCCCTCCATTATCAAACACATTCGAGGGAGCACTTTCAAGATATTTGCTAAAGGTTGCCATCACATCCTCATCCGTAAAATACCTTATGTACTGCATGGCACGCAACGCATATTGCAGGATTTGATTCGTCTCTATCCCAGAGATTTCATCAAAAAACCAACCACAGCTGGTATACATATACATCGCAAATTTCTGCAGCTCAAGGAGACGAATCGTCATCGTCAATTCAGCACTATCCAAAGACCTCACAGCATGCTTGCTCAAAAACTCTTTGATCGAATCGTCATCTCTTTTGATTAGAATATCTATGTACTCATTGCGAGCCGCCCAAGGATCCTTGAGATAGACCTTTGCCTCTCGCTCATAAAGCGCCTCTAGATAATCCCTCAACCAATCTAGACCATCCCGTAGTGGACCTCTCCATTCTTGATTCCAACCAGGGCGACCACTATTGCACCCACAGTTAGATTTCCAGCGCTCCACACCATGTACACAACTCCAACTAGAGTTTTCATGTATTTGCACCTCCCACGTTGGAGGAAATTTTTCTAAGTATTCACCATAGTTCGTCAATTGAGCCTTATCCCCTGTATCTATTTTATGCAGACAAGAAGCCAAGGCCATTTCACCACGGCGATGATGATGACCATAAGATTCGCCATCCGTCGCTATATGCACCAGCTGAGGTTCATCATTATTATCGAAAGAACCTTGCAGGTGATCCGCAAATCGATTTCCGTCATTCAGTATCCCTTTAAAAGCGACATCTTGAGCTATATTCCC
>JALZVN010000020.1 GCA_023299965.1 Saprospiraceae bacterium
TGGATCTAAACAACAGATTAAGCAGCTTTGTGGATTAAGAGGACTGATGGCAAAACCGAGAAAGTCTGGTGATACAGGTGGGGCGATTATTGAAAACCCAATCTTATCTAACTTCCTTCAAGGACTATCAGTACTTGAGTACTTTATCTCTACTCACGGTGCGCGTAAAGGTCTTGCCGATACAGCATTGAAGACGGCGGATGCAGGTTATCTTACAAGAAGATTAGTGGATGTTGCCCAAGATGTAGTGATCCTAACAACGGATTGCAATACACTAAGAGGAAATGCTACTACTTCTCTAAAAGAGAATGATAAGGAAATAGTATCGCTTGCAGATAGAATCGAAGGTCGATACTCATTGCACGATATATTGCATCCTGTAACAGATGAAATCATCGTTCCAGCTGCTGAGTACATAGATGTAAAAACAGCTAAGTACATCGAGACAGTAGGTATCGAAGAGGTCATTATCAGATCAGTACTTACTTGTGAGACAAAGAGAGGAGTATGTGCTAAGTGCTATGGTAAGAACCTTGCGACTGGTAGAATCACTGAAATAGGAGATGCAGTAGGTATTATTGCCGCTCAATCAATTGGTGAACCGGGTACACAGTTGACTCTTCGTACGTTCCACGTCGGGGGTATCGCATCTGTTACTAAGCAAGATTCAGAATTGTCCTCTAAGTTTTCTGGTAAAGTTGTTTTTGATGATATCAAAACCATCAAGAATGTTGACGAAGAAGGAAAAGAAAATATTATCGTTCTTTCTCGTTCTGGAGAATTAAAGATTGTTGATACAGAATCAAGTAAAGTATACTCTTCAAGCCACGTCAAGTATGGTTCATTCATCCACGTGAAGGATGGTCAGA
The DNA here is from genome assembly GCA_023299965.1 of Saprospiraceae bacterium. Lineage (GTDB taxonomy): Bacteria > Bacteroidota > Bacteroidia > Chitinophagales > Saprospiraceae > JALZVN01. The sequence continues at coordinate 870 of JALZVN010000020.1, forward strand.
AAGTGGAGAAAGGAACAGTACTTACTAGCTGGGATCCATTTAACGCGGTTATCATCTCTGAGAACGAAGGTATCGTTCAGTTTGAAGATGTTGAAGAAGGTATCACTTTCCGTAAGGAATATGATGATCAGACTGGATACTCTGAAATGGTAATTACGGAGACTAGAAAGTCTCGAATGGTACCAAAAGTAAAAGTTGTTTCTGCTGATGGAGAAGAGCTGAAATCATACAACGTTCCAGTAGGAGCATACTTAGCTGTAGAAGCTGGTGCTCAGATTAAGACTGGGCAACGTATTGCAAAGATCCCTAGAAAATTAGGTTCGATCGGTGATATTACCGGTGGTCTTCCAAGAGTAACAGAATTGTTTGAAGCAAGGAACCCGTCAAATCCTGCAGTTGTTGCAGAGATAGATGGTGAAGTTTCATTCGGTAAGATAAAGAGAGGTAACCAAGAGGTTATCATTGATGCAAAAGATGGACAACAGCGTAGATATTTGATATCTACTTCTAAGCACATCTTGGTACAAGATGGCGATTTCATCAAGGCAGGTACAACCCTTTCTGATGGATCTATAGCTCCTCGTGATATCCTAAATATTAAAGGACCATTTGCGGTTCAGTACTACTTAGTAAATGGAGTACAGGAAGTATATCGTTCTCAAGGTATCGGTATCAACGATAAGCACATGGAAGTTATCGTTCGTCAGATGATGAGAAGAGTACAGATAGTTGATCCAGGGGATACTACATTCTTAGAAGGAGAAGCTGTTGAAAAGTATGATTTCTTTGAACAGAATGACTGGATCTTCGATAAAAAGTTTGTTACTGAATCTGGAGAATCTTCTAAATTATCACCAGGTCAAATTGTATCACTAAGACAGTTACGTGAAGAAAATTCTTATCTCAAGCGTAATGACAAGAAACTTGTTCAATTTAGAGATGCAGTACCGGCTACTTCGACTCCGATTCTACAGGGTATAACAAAATCTTCACTTGGTACTTCCAGTTGGATTTCAGCGGCTTCATTCCAGGAGACAACTAAGGTATTGAGTACTGCTGCCATTGGAGCAAAAGAAGATTACTTGTTAGGTCTTAAGGAGAATGTTATCGTTGGTAAGCAAATTCCGGCGGGTACAGGTATGCGTAAATACAACGACATGTTTGTTACTACTCGCGAAGTTTACGAAAGAGAACAGGCACGTTTAGCGGCTTACAATGAAGAAGAAACGGAAACGACGGAAGCTGCAGTAGCTGTTGATGTTGATACTAATGCTGGCACAGATGCAAGCCCTAGTCCTTCCGAGACAGAAGAGTAGAAAAAATTAAAATATATGTTTTATAAAGGAAATTCCATTTGTTTGGAGTTTCCTTTTTGTTTGGGGCCTACCTAGATGAGCCTTCTTCGGCGGCTATCTAGGTCGCTACGTTTCAGGGCTCGCTTTTCGCTCGGCCCTGCGGCAATGGAAAATTGCCTTGGTCTATCGACTTGTAAATACATCCGTTAGGAAAACGGATGTATTTACAAGCCGATCCCCTTGCACATCGCTAGTCCAAAATGGACATTATATATTTGTTTTCAAATGGTATCATTACCTGTTATTCGACCTACTGATCTACGCTTAATAAATAAGCAGCTAAATTGGATTGATGGAAGTCTATCACCAATTATGCTAACTTTTAGCAATCGTAGCGAATCTACATTTTGGACTTCATCGGCAAATAAGATCAGATTAGACAAGTTTATTTCGAGCCTATAGAAGGGTTGAGTTGGAATCTAAATCTTAAAATAGGTTCTTTATAATTCCACAATTCACATAAAAGTTAGCTACAATCAATGACATTGTGAATAAATTTTACTGGATTGGGGAGCTGAAGGCACAAAATATTTGAAATATCTTCAAGTTAGCTTAGAAAGCTATGATTTTCAGGACAACACATATTATAACTTAACATTTTTTATTACCTTGAACTGCTAACATAGTATTTTTGAAGACACTACGCGATATGGTTTTAAGACAAATAATTATACTCATCCTCACTGCATTAGCATTATTTTTTGGCTATAAGTCCTTTTCAGCTTATTGCGCGGACTATTGCGCTGAATGTTACTCTGTTGATGCACATGTTACAAATGAAGGGCCATTGCTTTTCAATTGGGATGATGAAGAAGTGAATAGGGGAGCAGGTTGGGATGAACTTAAAGCAAATATGTTAGTTAATAAGTCATCAGAAAATGTATTAGAAATAACGAGTGAATACTTTGATGCTGAAACGAATGACACAGAACATAGCAATTTAGGAATTGCTAGAGCAACAGAGATTGGTAAGTTACTAAAACAAGAAAATCCAGATTTGAAATACATTGCTAAAGGTAAATTAGTAGATGAAAGAGACGGAGTAAGGACTACTATGTTGGGAGGAGTGACTTATGATTGGATAGAAGCTAGAGACGATAAAGAAATGACCATAGAGATAACAGAATCTGAAGATGCGAAAATTCTTTTCCCATTTAACTCTACCGATAGAATAGAAAGCGCTGCAGTATCAAACTATTTAAGTAATGTAGCTAAAAGATTGAATGAAGATAGTAGTTTGAAGGCTTATATAGTTGGATATACAGACAATATTGGAGAGCCAGGTGCGAATCGAAGATTATCAGAAAGAAGGGCAAAGAAGATTAGAGATATTCTAAAAGCACAAGCTGTTGCTCATAAACAAATTGTACCAAGTGGTAGAGGAGAAGCAGATAGTATCGCTTCTAATCGTACACCAGAGGGTAGACAAGAAAATAGACGTGTGGAAATCACGATTAGATAGAAAAAGAAACATTTGTAAAGTAAAATAAATATCATGCAGTTACTGAGTGTAATATTTTTGATTAATTGTTCTGTATGGCCATTGTGGTGGGTTCTTTTTGGACTACTTATGTGGCTTTTGGGTTGGTTATTTGGCAGATCCAAAGTAAAAAAGTACAAAGGAGAAATCGTGGCACTTACTGGAGATTATAAAAAGTTGACAGCAAGCAATGCACAATTAGAGAATGATGTCAAAATTATTAAGAATGATTATGATCGTACAAATACGAGTTTGATTCAAGCAAAGAATGGTTTGACGGATAGTAATAATAAATATAATGGCGCTTTGTCTAAATATCGAATGCTTGAGACAGAGAAGGATAATATTACTAACGAAAGGAATAGCCTTCTAGCAGAAAAGAAAGTATGGGAAGATGAAAGGCAAAAACTGCAAGAAAATTCACTAGATGCGGCTGACGCAAATATTTCTAATAAAGCAATTTCTGACCTTCAAGAAAAACTATCTGAAACAGAAAGAGCATTAGCAGCATGTGAGGCTTCGAAGATAAAAGATGACAAAGTATCTTTCGTTGCACCACCACCACCACCACCACCACCACCTTCTGTAAGTGATACTTCTCAAATAAATTCTCTGGTTTCAAGTAATGAGCCGGCTCCAGAAAATACTCCTGAACCAACCTCATCTTCTGGGAATGCACAAACAGGAATGGGAAGTTATTTTCAGGATACTAATTTTCAGATTCTTGAAGGAGTAGGACCAAAAATAGAAAGTATTCTAAAGGATGCTGGATACACAAATTGGGCTTCCTTAGCAAATGCTTCAGAGACTGATTTGCAAAAAGTATTAGATGATGCAGGACCAAGATACCGCATGCATAACGCTTCAGATTGGTCAACACAAGCTAAGTTTGCTTCAAGAAGTCAATGGGACCAGCTTGTGAAATTTCAAAAAGACATTGATGGTGATGTAAGTGAACCTAATTCGAAGGCTGAGAAATTATACTTCAAAGCAATGGGATTTGCTGCAGCTAAACCTGGAGACTTGAAAGTAGTCGAAGGAATAGGTCCCAAAATAGAAAGCCTACTCAAGAATGCTGGGATACAAAATTGGGCTATGCTTGCTAGTGCCAATGTGAATAGACTACAGGATATATTGACTGCAGCTGGCGATAGATATAGATTAGCTGATCCCGGTACTTGGCCAAAACAAGCTGAGTTGGCTAATGAAGGTAAATGGACTGAACTGAAAGAATACCAAGACTTTCTCTCAGGAGGGAAAGCTTAAAAGAAACAGTTAAAATATATGATGAAAAGCCTTAGGATATTGATATTCCTAAGGCTTTTTTTATGTTCTTTTTTTTCGCAAGGGTGTTTTTTGTGTAGAGATACCCTACAATTATATCTCGCGAGTCTACGATAGTAGAGAGCCTAGAATGGATGAGGGATAGAAACGGCATCCATCTATGAAGAGACGCAATGATATTGCGTCTCTTCATAGATGGATATAGTGTAGAGCCCGACCCAAAAGCGAAGCGAAAGGGTCAGCCCCAAAACTTTTTTAAAATTGAGAAATGCCTACTTTATATAGGCGGCTGCATGCTTCGCAATATACTTTCCGATAATATCGAATTCTATATTGACCTTGTCTCCGGGGTTTAAAGACCCAAAAGTAGTGTGTTGATAAGTATAGGGTATGATCGCAACGCTGAATTCCGATTGACCAGGACTGATGACCGTCAGACTAACGCCATTGATACAGACACTACCTTTGTCAACTAAAAGTGCATCTTGCTTCGCGTCAATTGTAAAGGTGAAAAACCAACTCCCATTTTCTTCTTTGACAGATTTGCAAGTTGCCGTAGAGTCGACGTGCCCTTGTACTAGATGTCCGTCTAATCTAGCATTGGCCTGCATAGCTCTTTCCAAGTTGACGGTGTTGCCTATTTTTAATAAACCTATATTTGATCTTTCTAGCGTTTCTTTAATGGCAGTCACCGTGTGAGACGAATCATCTTTGTGGATAACGGTCAAACATACTCCATTATGCGCAATGGATTGATCAATCTTGAGCTCATTAGAAATAGAAGATTGTATGGTGAAATCTATATTCGTCCCTTTATTTTCAAGAGATGTGATCTTACCGAGGTCTTCAATTATACCTGTAAACATATTTAGCGTCCTTTTCTTAGTTCTATAAATCCTTCTAATATTTCTTCACTCTGCACTACTCCTGATACCCTACGCTCAAATACTCGGCAGACGTAGAAGTAAACTCCATCAGAAAGAATTTCATTGTTTTCATTAGTACCATCCCAGTTAATATTTGGGTCAGTATTTTGATGCACTAAGTTACCCCATTGGTTGTATATCTTGATGTCTATACTTTCAATAAATCTAAATGGAAAGGGAATGAAAAAATCGTTGGAATTATCACCGTTTGGTGTAAATGCATTTGGTAATTCATACAATGGACAATTGTCTACACAGACTATGTTACTGCCTGTACTTCTATTACCAACGCTATCAATGGCTACAACGAAGTAGCAACCAGCAATACCATCATCAGGCGTATGAGTGAATTCTGTACTATTAGCCCCAAGAGTGTTTCCGACAATGTCAAAATCACCTGCTTCTGTTGGGGTATAAAAAATTTCATATTCTAAAACATCATCTGTATCTGGACAAGTTTCATTGGGGTTTGTCCAAACTAGGTCATTGTCAAAGTTTATTTCACCAGCACCTAAGTCTATAGTATCACAGATGTTGGTAATAACTAGCTCTGGAGGGCAAGGTGAAATATTGTCAATAGGAGTACTACAGTTTTCTTGTGATTTATTAATCAACGGGGAGGCGATTCCATCGACTCCATAAGTACCTATAGCTTCTATAAAATAACAATACTCTTCACCATTTCTAAGTCTATCATTGTCGGTAAAATTTTGTTCATCCGTTGTACTAATCATCGTGAAGTTTGCCTGACCTGGAGATTGTCTAAAAATATTGTATTCAAAATTGTCCCAAGGAACTTCATGTTCCCATGACAAGTTATTGGTTTGGTCAGAAGGAGAAATACTTAAAAATATAGAAGATGCTGTATTGGCAGTTCCCATAATCTCAGTGCTACCTCCAGTGGTAAAGGCTATAGCGTATGTGTAAGGTGTATCTTGGGTATTGATGCCCGTATCGATAAAGGTAGTGTCATTTGCTCCTGCAAATGTAGGACTAGAAACAAGTGATCCTGGTATCGGACTAAGCCCAGAAATATCGAAGCCAGTGCCTCTCCATACTTCATAGGTATAAGGGCCCGGGTTGGTGATGGTATCTAAATCTGGAATGGCAGGTTTAGTCCAGCGTACAAATATTTCACCATTGCCTGTATCCGTTTCTTCAACATCCACATTCGTGATAAGTGGGATATCCCTATTAAGTTGCAAGCAGGCTTCATTTGAAGGAAGACTTTCTACTAGGTTGAAAGGAAATCCACCTGCACTTGTACGTGCAAATTCTCCGAGCACTCTGTAGCAGTATGTCCTTCCTCGCTCTACATTTTCATCTACAAAGGTATATCTCCCATTCACCAATTCTCTTGTGGCGAATGTAATTTTTTCATATCCTCTTCCTCCAAGACCAGTCTCACAATTATCTAATGGAAACTGATTACTGCCTATCCGTCTCCAAACTGTAAAAGTTCTAAAGTAATCATCGGCAGCATCTTCGCAGTTATACGGAGCCTCCCAGCTTATATTCACAACATCATCATCCGCTTCGGCGATAACGTTTTCTGGGGGTGGTCCGACCACTTTTATTCTTACCGTTTTTAGGGTGGCTAAGCCAGCGTTATCTGCTGTAAAGAAATTATCGACCGCTTTAAAAACAACTGTATAAAACTGTGACGAAATGTGTTCACATTGGGTCTCCCATCTAAATTGTGCTATGACAGGCTGCGGTTGAGGACTCTCCATCGCATTGAAAGTTGCTGGGCTGATGTCTAGAATAAAAGGACCTCCTAAAGCAGTCAAGGTGATCATCTGCAAAGGTACATCTGGATCAGTGGCAATCACATCAAAATTGATTACCTCGCCAGCGATTACACAAATCTCTTCTATACTTTCAATTTCTGGAGGCATATTTTCACAATCTAAAATCAGAATTTGCATATCACGAATCATGGTATCTCTTGGCGCACCATTCCGATACTCAATGATATAGATTGCGATATTATATTCTCCTGCGAGCTGGGGGGCATCCCAGACGATGTCTCCGGTAATTGCATCAACTGAGTAATTGTTTTCTGGACCGGGGACAATGGCATTTGGAAATGAATATAAGGGTACATCTACATCAATATCTCTTTGTGGAGAAATTCTCTCATAAACTAAACTGTCTCCATCCGCATCAAATGCATTAGGGTTATGAATAAATCTTTGACCTACACATCCAATATCAATAGGGGGTTGTAATAAGATGGGAGAGTTGTTGATGGCATCAAATTGACTACTGGTAAATGTAACGGTAGTACTTATAAAAAATTCAATTTGTTCGGAATTGGGGGGATTTACATTAAGGATGCCTTCATTTCTATTTCGATCTAACATTCCCATCTTGAAGTGTCCTGGACCCGGGTATAAATGAGAAGCTGTATATAGATTTACTTTTATGTCGTTTGGGAATTCCTGCCCATTACCATTTGATCTAAGAACAAATTCGCAGGTACCATCTCCCCAACAGATTTCTAAACTATCTCTATCAGCAGGTACACTACTTGTTCTTGTGTATGTGGTGATAGTTGCTGTTATTCTAAAGTCAACGTTAGGATCTTGCGTGTAGATTATTTCACCAGCTCTATTGTGCGTAGCAAAAGCGGACTGGCTAAAGCAAATAAATAAGACTAAAAAGGAGCAAATTCGAAAAAAAGGCATGTATAATCTCATCACTGTTGGGAATTTGAGTCAGTAAATATATTATAAATAAGAACGATATTTTGCCTTTTTTGGTTTATATCCATCTATGTAATTGCCATCAAATGAAGATAATGCCATGATCTTTTCAATTATCGACAAAGTGCATGTAGTTTTAAGTGCTTAAACCTCTTTTGTTGGCATTTTGTCTGCCAATTGAGTTCTAATCACTGGATTAAGTTTTTAGTAAATTGAACGCAGAATATCTTATTTTTGGCTCATATTAATGATATAGGATGACGAATAAGTCTTTTAAAGCAGTCGTGGCCATTTTAATTGTGTGCTCGGCATTTTTTTGTGTGTTGCCTACGGATATTAGTTTGATTCGAAGTGGGGCAAACTACACGGTTCATATTATGTTTGCCAACCTTGCGCTAGGACTTTTATTCTTGATCTTCAATGAAAAGAAATTGCTGTTTACAAGTTTTTTTGCTTGTGCAGTATTGTGCCTATTTCTTAAGAGCTCTTCCAATGATGTTCTGAAATTGCCAAACAAAACTATTCAAGCTACTTTGAATGTTGCTCAGTTGAATATTGCGTCAACGCATGAGCACATTTATGAAACAATACAGTCAATCAAGAATACGGATGTAGATATATTGTCGATTCAAGAGGTAAATCCGGATATGGCGATTTTGTTAAAGGAGGAGTTAAGTCAGATCTACCCTCATCGGGCTATCGTGCATAGTAAGAAAGATTTTCTTGGGATTGGAATTTTTTCTAAGTTACCCTTTCTTAGCATTGATACTTTTTATGTCAATTATGTAGATGACATTCCAAATTTGAAAGTTGATGTTATATGTGCAGATCAAAGAACCTCAGTTGTTTCTTCATTCGTTTATCCTGAATTAAGCAGCGCAGATGATTCAAAGATTGTAGCTCAATTTGAAGCAATGACATCTTATGTTTCGGAGCTGCCGAATCCGGTGATTTCGATTGGAGACTTTAATCAACTTCAGTTTTCAAATTATCTAAAGGAATTAAAAAGAGAGACCTTGCTAAATGATAGTAGACGATTTCAGTTTTTTGACAATCCTACAGATCATATATTTTACTCATCGCATTTTGATTGTGTAGAGTTCCAAACGATAAGCAATAGATTTACCAATCATCTTGGCATCAAAGGTTCATACCAACTTAATAACAGCGAAGCAAATGTTCAGCAGTCGGCTACTCAGTTTTAAATATGCTCTCCAGGGTATTGTCGATATTTTCAACAGTACACCCAATTTTAAAATTCATGTCTGTATTTCTGTAATAACCATTATAGCAGCCATTTTTTTTAATATTACGCAAACAGAATGGTTGGCTGTTATTGTCTGTATTGGAATGGTACTAACTGCTGAATCACTTAATACTTCTATTGAATATTTAACTGATTTAGTTACAAAGGATTATCATGAATTGGCGAAAAAAACAAAAGATGCGGCGGCAGGAGCCGTACTTTTAAGTGCTGTAACTAGCAGTATTATAGGGTTTTATATTTTCATTCCTTATTTCAGGAAGCTGTTTTTTGGTTAGATATTTGATTTCGTATTTATACTATATGTGAGCGCACTATCGTATAAGTATAAAATCCCACTATGCCAATCAAAACAGCATGCTTAAGTCTATTCTTGCTTTTTATAAGCAGTGTCACCGTTAGTGCACAATATCAAAGTGCATTACGTATGGAAAATTATGCAGGAATCAATTCTGTATTTTTGAACCCAGCTTCATCAAGTACCTATCCATTACGTTGGGATTTAAACCTAGCCTCTATTGATTTATTTTTTGATAATAATATTGGATTCATATCTAACACAAGTGTTGGAGATTTGAGTAAGAATGGTGATCAGGTAAAACGAGGTTGGGAGATGGAAAATGTAAATGGACAGGATCTTGTAGCTGATTTTTATAGAGAGATTGATAAGGATAGATATTTACAATTGAGTGCTACAGTTAATGGTCCGGCTTTTCTATTTAATACAAATGGAGGACAATCATTAGGTGTGTTTTACAATTTTAGATTGATGGCAGGAGTTCCAAATTTACCTGGTACTGCTAACTACTATTACCTCACCTCAAAGGCAGTAAATGAGTTGATTGATTTTAGATCTTTTAATTTCAATTTTATGGCTTGGGATGAAATTGGAGCTCATTTTTCTCAGCGTATACCTACAGCAAATGGGTACATATCGGCTGGTATTAATGTCAAAGCACTTCGCGGATATGAAGCCGCTCATATCTCACTCAATAATGATACAGAGATCAGCTATATTGAAAATAGTCAAGTACAAATAACTGGCCTTGATGTACGCTTGGGTTATACTAGCGAAAACGTCGATATTGCTGATACCCAAACATACAATAGCGATCCTTCGGGGAGAGGCTTGGGAGTAGATTTAGGATTTAACTATGTAGTAGAAGATGATTCGGACACCTATAAACTTCGCTTAGGAGCTTCTCTAAATGATATTGGATCAGTTAAGTTTACTGAAAATGTAGAGGTGCATGGATTAAGAAATGCACAGGTCGTAACACTAGATGAGACAAGGTATCAAGATTTTACAAGCATTGATCAAGTAACAGAACAAGCGAGTGCTGATATCCTAGGCTCATTGTCCTTATCTGAATTAGATGAAGACCTTAGCATAGGATTACCGACAACTTTCAGTCTACAAGCAGACTATAAGGTGATTGAAAATGTTTTTGTTTCGGGTTTGTTTATTAATCGAATCTCATTTTCTGATACTGCTGTAAAAGCAACTAACTTTTTAGCTATTGCTCCTAGATTTGAACATCGTTGGGGAATGCTTAGTTTACCAGTCAATATTACCGAGTATAAAAGAGTGAAAATGGGTGCTGCCCTAAGACTTGGGTTTATTATTCTTGGTACTGATGACCTAGGATCTATAATAGGAACAAAGGAGTTTAGAGGTACTGATATTTACGTAGGCATTAAAGCAAATCCTTTTAAAATTGGAAAAGGAAGCTCCAAAGGAGGCGCAAGAAAATCAGGGAAGAAAAGTGATGTCAAATGCTACAAGTTTTAATGTAGCATCTGACACTAAAGTACCTATGGCTTCATCTAGGGAGTCCTTACTTTTGTACTTTGATTAATCCAGCATTTAACGGTAAAGCTATCGCCTTCATTAATGGATCGTTGGAAAATGTCTTCTTTACTCGGCATATACTGTTGATATTTTCCGATCAAAGTTCTAGCTTCTGTCGCAGTTTCAGGATCCTTCTTGGCTTTATTCCACTCATCTATTGCAACCCATGTTACAACCTGAGAATCAAAACCTCTACCTGGTCCACATAGTGGACCGCTGGAAGCATATAATTTACCGATTAGAATATGTGCTTTACCCCAACCTGGTTTAAGATTTAAAGCCTTTCTAGCATATTTTCTAGAAGCAGAAAATTTCTTCAAGTGTGCGTAGTAGATTTTTGCAATTGTAAGATAGTATTCTGCAGATTTTTCAGGATTAGTACTTCTTTCAGCACGCCCTTCGTAGCATTCAATAGCTTGAGAGTAGTTGGCCTCTCTTAGCAAGGTGTTACATGAAGGTCCACTGGAGGTTGTAGTCGTTACTTCTGGTGGGAAACAACGGTCAATTTCAGGCTTTAGCTTCGTCAAAAGAGCATCTGAATCAGGACATTTACCCCATTTTAGTCTACTATACACCAAACTGATAGTCTCACAATCTGTAGGATTAGCTTCATATTCCTTGGTATATTTTTCTTTATAATAATCGCAAGAATAAAAATTTTCAATCCCTTCAAGTTCTTCTAAGCGTACAGGAGAATACCCCTCAACTAGATCCCAGCGGTCGCACTCTTTAGTATTCTTACAGTTCTTAGTACCATAGGATACAATGTCCATTACCTTCTTGGCGTACTCTCTTCCTTCTTGCATTTCTACTCTTTTGTTTACTATATTTTCGAGTAAAAGAGCAGTAAATGGATTAACAATAAAATCAGCTGTTTTCTCTCCGTCCTTATCTATTACTTCCTTGAATAGCTCATATTTTTCTTGATCAGTAGCTAGGTTAGGAAAAGTATAGTATAGTTTGAAAGCCTTGAGTCCTTTATATAAACTCGATTTGTCTGGGTAGCATTTTGCAGCTTCGTCATATAGTTCAAAGATTCGATTTTGTAGAGACTTTATTTTAGCGGCATCAGTTTCTGATTTTATAAGATGTTCTTGAATTTTCACGCCATCTAGAAAATGATAATCTCTAAAACCATCTGCCGCAGGCGCAGCACCATATGCTTTTTCCCAATAGGGGATAGCCTCATCTATTTGATTTTGCTTCAGGAAATCTCTATACAAAACGTGAGCAGTTTTGACTCCTTCTGGATTCTGAGCATCAGAAAACTTCTTACATGGACTAGCATCTCCCACATCCTTTGGAGGAGGAGTTGATTTCGCAGGTTCTTGTGTTACTACTGGAGCGGTAACTTTAGGGGTGCAGCCTATGACTAGGGATAAAAATAGGATGCTAACAAGGGCACAAATTGTATGAATTTTCATAAATACAGTCTTTTTAATAAGGATGAAGATCTTTGGAATTTTGGTGTGGCTTTGAAATCACAATAAATATAGATGATTAATTAACATTCGTTATTTATTGTACCTCTGAGGCTAAGGTAAAAGAATATGGGCATAAAAAAAAGGTGCTGCCCTTCATAGAAGGCAACACCTTTTGTACTTAGTCATTCTTTGTTAGAAGCTAAGTGTAACTTTTTCACCAATCCAACATTCAACTTTCACCGTTTGACCAGATTTAAATCCACGCATAAACGCTTCATCCTTTGAAGGTTTTGAATCTCTATATTTTGCTATTCTACTATTTGCTTCATCGGCAACAGAAGAATCAACAGATTTTGCTTTTGAGTATTTATTGATAGCAGCTAAAACTGCGCATCTTTGCATAAAGTTATCACCACAATTTCTACTTGAAGAAGCATATAGATCACCGATGAGCATATATGGTCTACCATATCCAGGCTTTAACTCAGCAGCCTTCAAAGCACTTCTTCTAGCGTCTCCGTATTTCTTTAGTTTTCTACCTTCGATAGAAGCAATTCTGAAGTAATATTCAGCTTGCTTTGAAGGATCAGATGCATTAGAAATAGCTTCTTGATACTTAGCGATAGCACTATTATAGTCTCCAGCATCATAAGCTTTCTTAGCTAGCATAGCAGGGTTATTTGCTTCAAATTCAGCTTGTCTTTTAGTATTTTCTGCAGCTGCATACTTTGACCATTTACCTTCTAATTCAGATACTAAAGCATCACTTTCGGTACATCCTTGACGCTTCAATTTTTGAATCATGTCCTTGATTACATCTGGATTGTCTGGATCCTTTCTGTATTCAGGCTCAAGCTTCTGAATAAAGTATGCACAATCAAATACTTGAGCCTCAAAAGGAGCGAATGAGCCCAATGCACTTTCTTTAGCTTGCTTGTAATATGAACCATACTTAGTATTATTTTTGATATTATGATCAGACAATTCTACAATCTTATCATAGATAGCTCTTGCTTGTACATTATCCATCTTATCATTTGAAAACTGATAAGTAGCTACATCTGCATAAGGAGCTATAACTATGTACTCCGTATTCATTCCACCTACTTCTATTGCTTTTTCTAAAGCTGGGAAGGTTTGGCTATACGGTGTTCTTAAGGTGTAGTACATATCATAAGCTTTACGACCTAGAAAATAAGCGACTCTTTCCTCAGCAGGGATTTTCATTTTAATAGCTCCACTTTCAAAGCAAGAAATTACTTCATCGTATAGCTTAAGTATCATGGCTACAGCTTCTTCCTTTTCGGCGTCTGTAGTAGCTTTTTCCAATTTATTCTTGTAGATTTTTATTCCATCTGTGTAATGGAAATCTCTACCCCCATCTGCTGCAGGAGCTGCTTCGTATGCTTTCTGCCAAAATTCAAACGCTTCATCAAACTCTTCAGTTTTTATGTGCCCCCTATAAATAGTATGGGCATCAGTAATTTCACTTTCGTTTGGCTTTCCAGTCCAAGTTTCACATTGACCGATAGCAGCCTGGTTTACTAACATACTGATTGTTAGAACGGCGCAAATTTTGAGTAAATTTTTAAACATCTTCATTCTTAATTAAATTTTCTTTTGTAGAACCATAGGTTATCGTTTAGTGTGAAACCTATATTCGCTCTTATAAATGTTTCATTAAGTGAGTCATCTGAACCAAATCTCCCGCCTGTTAAGGCAAAACTGAACCATGACTTCTGACCTCTCGGTAGGATAACGGGCATTGTCATCCCTATTGTTACCCCCGTTTCCGTTAATTGTTCGTTAAATTCATCTACTCTAGCGTCTTGTTGGTAGTGTAGACCAGCCTTGTATCTAACCCTTGCTAAAAATCTATTATACGAGTTATGATTTGGAATGTATTCTCCACCAATTGCTATTCTATTGTAGTTTTCTAAGCCTGTTGATACGCCATCTTCTGTGTAATTACTCCATTGTGACGCTGAATAGTCCAATCCAACACGAAATTTATTAATTTTTTCGTACATAATCCCTATTCCTATCTCACCTGGTAGATTTATTTCTCCCCTTACGTCAGAAGTGTTTCTAATAGTATCTGATGATACAGCAGCAAGTCTTCTGTAGAATTGACTACTATTGGTTGTAATATTAGAATTTTTTGAAGCATATGCCCCAATCGTTAAAGATTTTGTAGGTCTATCATCGACATGAGCAAATTCATGCTTATAGATTGCTCCCAATTTAAATATAAAACCACTTAGGCTTACTTCATCTACTAGATTCGTAGCAAAGCCGCCACTAATATCACTAAAGGTGGCTGTTCTTTCTTCAATAAGATTACCAAAAAAGAATCCTATATCTAGCCCAACAGATAATTTCTTGTACTTAAATCCATTTGTCCAAGACACCTTATATGTTCCCCCTCTACCAATAAAGTTACTTGAGAACGAATTATCTTCTGAAATTTCAGTTTCCGTTTCGATCGAATATCCCACGTCAGAATAAGGCGTTAAGGCAAAATTCATTCTCCAATCTACAAGTGGTTTTTTCCTGTCTAATTCTATATTGACTGGATTCTTCATTGGAAACCCAATAGAAATATAAGAGAAGTTACCAGCAAAGGTGTTTAATTCTTCCCCTCCAGTATCTAGCTGTGCAGCTCTTGCAAAACCTCCAATTTCAAAGGAAGTAGCTTGTAGAAATCCAATAGACGCAGGATTCACAAGGTTTACATGAAAAGCGTCTGTAAAACTAGCGCCAAGACCACCCATCCCAAGAGATGGAGCATAGTTCTGCAGCGCTGGGTCTCCTAGAGCAAGTCTAGAGTATGGAGAATTTCTCTTTGGTGTATCGTTATCAAAGGAAAAGGTCTGTCCAAACATAGGGATGGATACAAAGACAAGTAAAATTGCACCTAAGCATCCTACTAGATTGTTCTTACTATTTGACATTCATTTAAGTTAGAATTTGAAAGCTAATGAAGTTTTCAAACCGTGTTAAAATTCAATATTTTGTTTAGCCCTATGAGTACTAAATCTGAGCTAACAAATATCTTTCTTTTAATGCGTTTCGCAAAAAAAATGGCGTCCCCACCAGTAATTATTACTCTAAATCGACCATATTCTTCCACATATGCAGCAATCATACCCTTAATTTCACCTACAGCACCCAATTGAGCTCCAGTTAAAAGCGCTGAAGCAGTATCTTGACCTACCAAACCATCATATTCAAATGGCTCTACCAAGGGTAATTTGGCAGTAAAATGATGCATAGCGCTCAATCGCATACGTACACCAGGGCTTATACTACCGCCTGTGTATATCGATTTAGCGCTGATAAAATCATATTTGATACAAGTACCTGCATCAATTACCAAGCATGCTCTATTCGCAAATAAAGCCTTAGCGCCCACTACGGATGCTAATCTATCTCGCCCCAATGTTTTTGGTGTTTTATACCTATTGTCAATGGGGACTGGCAGATTATGGTCTAATAATAAATAGCGATCTGGATTTTTTTTGATTTCTTTTTGCGTCGCATTATCTATTAAAGTTACTGTACTTATGATGATTCGTTGTATCGCAGGAAATTCATTTTGAATCTTTCGCAAGGTCGTGACATTAAATTTTGCCCAAACCCCAGATATAACCAAGACTTCATGGTCAAAAATGGCATACTTGCTCCTGGTATTCCCTATATCAATGCATAAGTTCATCTATCAAGTGTGTCTTTATGACATTAGTGTTTGAAGTGTCTTGTACCAGTCGTTACCATAGGGACACGATTATCGTTGCAGTATTGAATACTCAATTTGTCATTGATAGACCCTCCAGGTTGTATGACAGCTTTTATACCCGCTTTGTGTGCTATTTCGACACAGTCAGGAAATGGGAAAAACGCATCAGATGCCATCACTGCTCCTTCTATATCAAAACCAAACTGCTTTGCTTTAGCAATAGCTTGGATACATGCGTCTACACGAGATGTTTGCCCACATCCCATTCCTACCATTTGTTTTCCTTTCACTAAGGCTATGGTATTTGATTTGAGATGTTTTGCACAAATACTAGCAAATTCTAAGTCAGCCATTTGAGCATCACTAGGCGTAGATTCAGTAACAACGGTAAATTCCTTGGCATGATCGACTTTAACATCACGATCTTGCTGAAGGACACCATTCAAGAGATTCTTATGCATTCTGTTATCCAGATTCCAATGCTTGATTGTCATCAGGATACGCTTTTTCTTTTGGCTCAATAGGTCCATGGCTGCATCTGCAAAACCAGGCGCTATTAACACTTCATAGAATAGTTTATTTATTTCTTCCGCAGTAGCTATGTCTATAGGTCTATTGGCGATCAATATGCCACCAAATGCTGAGATATTATCACATGCCAAAGCAGCATGCCACGCTTCATTAATATTTCCTCGAGTAGCCAATCCACATGCATTGGTATGCTTTAAAATAGCGAAGGTAGGATCTGCATCCTTAAATTCGGACATCAAGCTAACGGCAGCATCTATATCTACCAAGTTATTGTAGGATAAAGCTTTCCCTCCATGAATCTCAAATAACTCGTTGAGATCGCCAAAGAATATACCTTTTTGATGTGGATTTTCTCCATATCTCAATACCTGGGCTGGCTGTACACTTTGCTTGAAAGCACTAGGCTCGTCTCCTTCGGCAAAATAATTGAAGATCGCCACATCATAGTGAGAGGAAACTTCAAAAGCCTTCTTAGCAAAATATTTACGGTCAGCTTTATCAGTAAAGCCATTTTTATCTCTAAGTACCTCTAGTAGGTTTTGATATTCATTTTGTGAAGGTACAACGACTACATCTTGATAGTTTTTTGCCGCCGCACGGATCAGTGAGATACCTCCAATATCGATCTTTTCTATGATGGTCGCTTCATCATCAGTGCTCGCCAACGTTTCTTCAAATGGATAAAGATCTACGATGACCAGATCCAACTCAGGGATATCATATTCTGCCAACTGAGCGAGATGATTTTCTTCTCTCTTGGCCAATAAGCCTCCAAATATTTTTGGATGAAGCGTCTTTACTCGACCATCTAGTATAGAAGGGTAGGAAGTTAGGGATTCTACAGCTCTCACTTCAAGTCCTTGATCTTCAATAAATTTTTGAGTACCACCAGTCGAATAAATTACAACATCTTGCTTTTTTAATTCTTGCAATATTTCTTCAAGACCTGTTTTGTGGTATACAGAAATGAGTGCGGATTTTACTTTTTTCAATGACATATCTCTGCGTTATATGAGTTGTTATACCATTTTTATGAAGATGCACACCATGCTTCATATCAAAGGCATTTGGTGAGGGAATAATCTGCGCAAAGGTAGTCATAAACAATGGAGTAAGAAAATGCAATTCTGAATGCTGAATATTCAATTTTATTGATCAAAATACTATTCTTAACCGGCATATATTTGAGTAGGTTAGAATAGAGATGTAAATTTTTCTCAAATTGAATGCCCCTTTAGCAGATGTTGAAGGGGCTTTTTTTTGGGCGTGCCACTGACGCGATCCAGAAAAAGGATCGGTCACTGTCGGGCACTGCAGGGGTACGCCGTTCGGCTCCCGTACTTGTCTTGTTTTTACGCTATGATTGAGAAAAGAATAAGATTTAAAGGTATACAATCCCTCAAAGATCCTGAGTATTACGACTGCGTACCTGAGCCGGAGAGGCTCAGCCCTTTCGATCCCTCACGCAATATTTATGCACTAGTAAGTTGTTCCCATTTTGAGAGTACGTGATTCACAATTAAAAGAGTATTGAATAATCTAGAAGTTCCTTAAAGTAGAGATGTTCAATTAAAATATCTTAAAGATTCTACCAAGCATTTGGAAACCTACCCAGAGACTTTGTCCCTTTTTTAAAGTTTCGGCGGTGTATTGCACACGGATCGGCAATTCGACATAGTGCACCCTATTTTTGCGAATATTACGAATGATCTCTACACAAAATTCAAAACCATTATGATACAACTTTGAATTTCGAGCAAATTCTGCAGTAAATACCTTCATGCCGGATTGACTATCCGTTACCCAGATACCTGTTGTCATATAAGTGATGACATTCGCGATCTTATTATAAAAGATTCTAGTAAGAGGAATGTTATTGTGTGTCAAGAAACGACTTCCAATGACGACCTCAGCATTATGATCTATGACTCCTTGTAATAGAGGTTTTATATCAGCTGGAAAGTGTTGAGTGTCGGCGTCGATAGTAACGATATACTCAGCGCCTTTTTCAAGTGCAAATGTGATACCTGTCTGTGTAGCCGCTCCAGGTCCCATATTTATTGGGTGCGTGATGACATGTGCACCAAAGCTCTTGGCTACTTCTCCAGTATTGTCCGAGCTACCATCGTCTACTACTACTATATTTGGATATCCAAGATCTCTTAGGGAATGTAACACCTGACCAATCCGAGTAGATTCGTCCTTAGCTGGTATCACGATATAAGTGTAGTTTTCTAACAAACTTGGATTATTACGATAATTTGTTTAAAAGTATTAATTACAAAAGCTCGAATATGGCATAATGTCCAAAGTGCCCAGGTAATGGGGCTCCGAATACGCGATATTCAGGTTTTGGTTTTTGAGGGTCTTGAGAGGTATTTACTCTACGGTTAGTAGCTAAGAGTTTCACTTTGGGATTTTGATATAGCACCCGCATGAACTCTTTGTATTTATTCTCAAGTGTTTTTTCAGGGGTTTTATCTACTGTAAACGTCAGTAGATCAACAAAGATATACTTATATCCTCCCGATTTCAATACCTCAATTAGTGTATTTTTATCTTTGAAATGCCCCCTCAATCGCTCGAAATTTTGCAATTGATCATCAGAAAAGACCCTTCTATCATTCTTTTTGACAAAAAACGGCAAAACAGTACCTACTCGATAAATCAGAGATTCATCCTCAGAATTGATAGTCGCCATCGCATCATTGAAGCCTCCTGGAAAAAAGCCTTCTAAAACATCTCGCTTTGTTTGCCTTCCTGATTGATATTTGAGCTCTCCAATATCAATAATCTTCTTGGCCATGTCAATGTTCCTAGAAAAGCCATAATTCGATAAGCGATAAACCATGCTCAATCCGATAAATACAGCTACACTGCCTAATCCTATTAGTTTCTTAAACCGATTGTCAAATAGCTTATCTTCAGACTCATTTGTAGAAGAGATACTAGATAGTATGAGCAATATACTTAGCGCTATCATCGGGTAGCCATACCAAATGATTCCGGCGGTCAATAGCATCCACATAAATGTGAAGAAAGCTACAAATAAGATGAAGATCTTTTTAGTATTATTTTGTTCGTGCGTTCTTTGTCTAATGAGGAAAATCATAAAACCAAACAATAAAAATAAAATAGGGTAGGTGAGTCCATCTGCATTGCCAGAAAACTTATTTAAAAACGAATCTATACCCGTATAAGACTGACCTATACTTTTATAGATAGGAGTTATTATTTTACTAGGAAAGAGGATCTCACTTCCATCTGCTGATTGTTTGATGAACTCATTAGTATGGATAAAATTATTGTTGAAAAATATCTTTCCGCTACCAATAGATACATAAAGTAAGATACTTAGTAGAATCATACATAGTATTCCTATCCAAGGCTTTTTCTTAAGACCAAACAAAAATAATATTGGAATCAAAGCCATAAACAAGTATCCGATATCTACATAAGGACCGAATACATTTGAATTGCTAGTAGCATCATAAGGTAAGGTAAGATATCGAGGGAGTAAGGGTTCATATCCCATATATCTCTGAATCTCTTCACGAACCGCATCTGCTTTTTCGATTTTTTTAACCTCTTCTTGAGCTTGTGCAACGATAACATTTGACAAGACCAATAACAAGGCTAACAAAGCCAGGATTCTAGGAAGTGATATGTGCTTCAATTTAATTCCCATTTCTTTTTTGTTGCCTTTCGTATTTATTCTTTAGGTATTTTAGGTTAGCTGGAGGAGTATTTGTTTTACCATTCAAAATATATTGGAAAGAAATTTTCATGTCTGAATCAATAAAGTTCTTAGTTACCCATGGCATAGCCATTAAGCCAAAGAAAATACTATACACCAGACTATATTTAATAGTGCGAATAAATCCTGTGCTGTTCTGTATAAATAAGTAAGCAAATGAACCAGCTCCAATAAGCAAAAGAGCCCACTGCACATAATTTGCGCTAAGATGATACTCACGCATTCCACTCATGTCATCTAGCTTCACCAATAAGATGGCAAAACAACATAGAAAGGCTGCCCCCAGAAATCCTAAAAATCCGAATTCTACAAACCACATTATGGCTACAATACAGAAATAGGTGAACAGGGTAGTAAGCTTTATACCAAAGGCAAAACCAGTAAGTAAGCCCATTAAAACTAAATACGGGTTCAAAAAGAGCTTTAAGCCCTGAGGTACTACGGAATCACTATCTGGAGTCAGTATCTTTTTATTCTCTTTGATCCAAGCAAACAAGAGGATTACTAAGGACAATACGATGAAGAGTAAACCGAGATCCACTTTTTGTTCTTGATAGCTTTGAAAACCAACACTTGGAATTAAATAGAATACCAATAAACTTAGTAGAGTATAGTTCTGATTCATTTTTAAGATGTCTTTTCCAATAGCATATAATGCTAAGAGACATAAAACACCACCTACGTAGGACAGGGCTAGTACTGTTTCTAAACTATTGAATAGGATTAGTCCAAAGGACATAAATAAGGACCAGTTGTAAGGCTGATACCCTCTCACAAGACCATGGTAGTCGTTGATGATAGTAGGTAGTTTTACATAAAGTGCCATGGAATCCCATCCCTTTGGAAAAGGGCTTATATTCTGTGCTAAATTAAGCTGAACAACAAACAGCAATAAGAGTAGGCTGAAAGCGCCTATGAAGCCAAGACTTTTTGATGGTTTTATCACATCAATACTTATCCTTTTAAGGAATCTAAGGTTGTTTTCGAATCCTAGTGCTAGACATCCGATTAAGATAGGTCCCAAAGTAAACCAATACAAGATTTTGAATATGCCGAGTAAAAAGGCAAGCATTACAACAATCATGATCCCCGCCGCTATAGATACCGCTACAGTGCTACTTTTATCTAGCTTAAATCTAAATCTAGTCAAAGCCCACGAACCTATAGAGTAAGTGGATAATATGATAAAAAACACCTGTAAACCAACAAGAAAATAGTTGAATAGAATGAACAGGATTTCATTGAAAGCAGCACTAGTATCCGTGCCCCTATTTAATACTAAGGCAAAGGTGATTCCAACCAATATCACTCCTGGAATAAGCATTAGACCACCTCGAAGAATAGAGCTGATTTTTGCTTTATAGAATGCATATAATCCACCTCCCAATAAAGCATGACCGATAGCCAGGCTATACAAGTCCCAGTATTGAAAGAACTGAATATTTAAAGCGTATTGTGGATGTTTTTGGAGGTAGTCAAGTAGCACAAAGGCAACCCAAAAAACGGAAAATAAAATAAGTAAAATCGGATAAACTTTTTTCAAACCTTAGCGTGCGTTTTGTTGCCTATTGTTAAAATATTCAGCAAAACAAAATTATAAAAACATTATAATATATAGCCGAATAGATCTCTTTATTTAAGAAATCAAATGTAAAATTGATAGTTGTTTTGCTTGGATTCAGAGTTCTTCTGGAAAGTAAAAAAAAGGGATAGATTTCGAAGAGAATCTATCCCGATCACATTATCTAATGATCTTGTGAATCGGAAAAGGGAAAGAAATGCTTGCTCAAGGGATTAAACTTGTCATTTCTTCTGCGCAAATTTAACAAATCAACTATCTATATTAATACTTATTGAAAGATTATTTCTTCACAATTTGTGATTTTATGGCTTTTCGGAGTAATTCAACTGCTTGAAAAAGAGGAATTTCGCCATTTTTGATGCCTTCTTTGTGTTTGTCGTTGAGCAGGTTTATTTGTTCATTTTCAAGGATTACGTCTAGAATGGTTTTCTGAGCGTAGGAGTCATACCAGGTAGCCGATTGAGTGATTCGGTTGCTTATTAGCTGACCACTAGTTGTTTTTGTATTAAAGAATTTTTTTATATCAATCCAGACTTCTTCTAGACCAGTATTTTCTTGAGCAGAACTAAGTAGAACCTTTATTTGCCAATCGTGATGTTTTGGGGAAAGCATGTGGATAGCGTTGGCAAAGTATCTTTTTGTCTGCTTTGCAAGGTCTTTTTTATCCGAATCGTGCTTATTTACGACGAGGAGGTCTGCCAATTCTACTACACCCTTCTTTATTCCTTGCAATTCATCTCCTGATCCAGGCTGTAGAAGCAATAACATCATATCCGTCATAGAGTGAACGAGTACTTCAGATTGACCAACTCCTACGGTTTCTACCAAAATGACTTGATATCCTGCTTTTTCACATAATGCGATACTACTTTTGGTAGACTGTGCAACTCCGCCTAAAGTTTTTCCGGCAGCTGATGGACGAATGAATGCATTGGGGTGTTGGCCTAATTTTTCCATTCTGGTTTTATCACCTAGTATACTACCATGGGAAACTTGACTGCTAGGGTCAATCGCTAAGACAGCTACTTTTAGGGATTGATTGGCTAACATCAATCCAAATTGTTCTATAAAGCTGCTTTTTCCTACACCTGGTGAACCGGTAATCCCAATAATCATAGCTGGCTCTTTAGGATTGGGTAACTGATCTAAGAGTGCATGTCCATCATGCCATTGTTTGTTATTTTGACTTTCAATAAGGGTGATAGCTTGACTAAGAGCGACCTTGTTTCCTTCTTTTATTGCACGTACTGTTTTTTGTATGTCGTTGCTTCGTTTACCTTTTTGAAGAAAAGAGTCCGCGGAACTCTTGTTGGTAAATCGTTTTTTTTCTTCGCTCATTGTTGATCTGATGTATTGGTTGGAGTCCCTAAAAAAAGTGTGAAAGTTTTTAACATGGTGCTTGTTTAGAGAGGCTACAAAGTTAAATAATCTTAATGAAAATAGGGTTTAACGGTTTCTTAGGAATACATAATGATTTTGAAGGATATATTTATCATCGGACGGCTGAACGTAATAATTATTTCTTAACGAGTATAATTGTGCTCTCTTAAATTTAGCCGTCTATTTTTTCAAAAAAGTGGGGATTGGCTTCTCATTCTCAGTATATATCAGTAAAAAATACCATATATTTGCGTCGAAATCTTCAAAAAGCCAACAAACACTCCACAATTTAATTTAACTGCGCTGGTCTATATTTTTGATATAGAGGTAAGTTTTAATGTTTTATTAAGCTTATTCGTCACAGCGTCTTCGTTTTGTAATCGTTATTACTTTCATAAATACACTATTTTAAAATTAAGCTTTAAAGCGAAAAAACTTATTTATTATGTT